>NZ_JBXKIW010000001.1:0-16519 GCF_056995035.1 Romboutsia sp.
TTTTCCCTTCCATTTCTGCAATACTTTGAGTTAAAAGTTGATTTAGTTGGATTTTTTCTATATTTAATTCTACAGTTCCGCTTGTTGCTTTAGCTGCTTCAAATAAATCTTCAATAAGAACTTTTAATCTTTTTGATTTTTGATCTAAGATTGCAATATAATCATTTAAATGTTCTGGTTTAACATCTTCTTGTTTAAGCAAATCAACATAATTTAATATGGAAGTTAAAGGTGTTTTTAAATCATGCGAAACATTTGTTATAAGCTCACTTTTCATTCTTTCACTTTTTAGTTTTTCATCTATTGCATTGTCTAATCCTTCGCTTATATTATTTATATTTTCAGCTAAAGTTGTGAAATTATCATTACCTTGTATTTCTATTTTATAGTCAATTTTTCCATTTTTTATTTCTTGCATACCTTCCATTATTACATTTAAATATATTAATTTTTTAATAACATATATAACTATAATAATTATTGCAATGCTTGGAATTAAAACTGAAATAATTAATTCCAAGAAAGAAATGTACCTATACCAAGTTGCGTATAAAAATGCCATATTTAAACCTATTATTACAATAGATACTACTCCCATTAGTATAAATCTAGTTATTAAAGGTGTGCTTTTTCTATATTTTTTAATACTAATAAAAAATTTATTTATTGGTTTAAATATCTTTTTTATTAAGCTATTTTCAAATATATCTTTTTTATTTGTACGTCCTATAAAGTTTTCAATAAAAACTAAAATTGTTAATGCAAAGACAAATTTTATAGCAAATGATGGGATATAACTAAATTTAAGATTTGAGCAATAGCCCATTATAGATATAATTAATAAATTTATTTCTAATGGTATTTTATTATATAATGATTTTTCTGATTTAAACAATCTTGATTTATTTATTAAACATAATATTGAAGATATAATTCCAACTAAAAATGTAGTTATTGAAATTAAAATTAATTTATCTATTTTGTCTTTATAATGGATAAAATTATTATAATAATTTAGTAAATCATTGTCATAGAAATATTCATCTTTGCTATTTTCAATAGGTTTTTTAGGAAGTGCCATATTTATTATTACATTTTCACCATATAGTCCTTTAAATGTTCTTCTATATACTTGTGTGACTTTTTTATCATTATCTATAATTTTAGTATACAAAGTCTTATCATCTGTAAAATCAACTTCTATATTACAATAATCCTTTTCTTTTGATTTAAATTCATTCATGTTTTTATGTTTTGTATTAGTATAAATTTTATTGTTTGATTTATTTTCAATAAAGAATTTTGTTTGAGTTACATTTTTTAATACGTCTTTAGCCCCATTTCTATCTTCATCATAATATCCCTTTTCTGATATTGTTATAGGAATTGTGAAAATTATATTTTTTAAAAATTCATTCTCAAATATTGCAGTTTCATATAAATTATCTGAAATTATCTTTTTATCTTTATTTAGCAAAGTTCCTGGTTTTACTATTTTGTATGCCGTACCAGAAAAAATCTCCTGTGTATTTACAAAAAATAAAGACCATGATATTGTTGCTATTATCAAAAATACATATTTTAAATTTTTACTATTTATATTCCTCATCTAATCACCCTTTTAATTTTATAATTTTTCTACCTTGTAACCAACTCCCCATACAACCTTTAAGTATCTCGGTTCCCTAGGATTTATCTCTATCTTTTCTCTTATCCTTCTAATGTGAACACTTACCGTATTGTCAGCATTAAAACAATCTTCTTTCCAAACTCTTTCATAAATCTGCTCTATTGAAAATACCTGCCCCTTATTAGCAATCAATAAGTTTAATATTTTAAATTCTATTGGAGTTAATTTGACACTTTCCCCTTCTACAAAAACTTCTTTTGTATTTTTATTTAACGTTAGCTCCCCACTTTTTAATGCCTCATTATCATTTATATCCTTATTATTGCTCCACTTAAGATATCGTCTTAATTGTGATTTTACCCTAGCTATAAGCTCTAATGGATTAAAAGGCTTCGTTATATAATCATCAGCTCCTATATTAAGTCCTATTATTTTGTCACTGTCTTCACTTTTAGCTGATACTAATATTATTGGTATGCTTTTTTCTTCTCTTATTTTTATAGTAGCGTTTATACCATCTAATTTAGGCATCATAATATCCATAAGTATTAAGTGTATATCATTATTTACTAATATATCTAAAGCCTGCATACCATCGTAAGCTTTAAGTATATTGATGCCTTCATTTCTTAAATAAAGTTCAATAGAGTCTACAATCTCTTTATCATCATCTACTACAAGTACATTTCTCATATATTCCCCTCACTTCTTTTATTCATCTTTGTTTATTATACACCATCCCTTTCTTGTATTAATTTTTGTTATATATATATACTAAAGTCAAAATCTTACGAAAAACTTATCCTAATTCTTAAGATTTTCTTAATAATTAGGATAAATATAAACATCTTCACTAACGCTTTGAGCAACGTGTTGGTCAACCACTTAAGGATAGTTTACATAGGTTTTTAATATATGGTGTTCAATAAAACATTGATTTTCCTTTATTTTCCATTAATGTTATAATATATGTATATAAGAGTACAATGTGAAAAATAGGAACGGGATGTACCATTGGAGGCCTTTGGATTGAGGAGAGTCTCCTTGCAAAAGTTGTAGGTTCATTAGGAGTAGTTATGTCAACTTGTCCTGGAGGAATATGTTCTGACTATAATTATATAAAAGTAGGAATTAAATTTTTAGCACCTGGTACAGCTCAGCAATACAAAATATAAGATTTCAATAGGAGAAATATTTAAAATGAAGATCCTTATTCTAAGAATAATAGCAACAGTATTAACTTTAATTTTACTTACACTATTTTATGTAGGCAAAATCAGTTCAATGGTTTTTTATAGTACACAAATAACATTATTAATTGTATTTTCTTTTTCACTTAAAATTTTAAGCAAAAAAGATAAATAATCCTATAGTTTTTAATATTATTGAACATAAAACATTTTTTATCGTGAACTCTTATTACAATTCAATGACTATAGTTAACTCAATAGTAGGATGTTCAAGAAATTATATTGATATTTTTATGTACAACTCCAAGATATCATATCTCAGCAACATTGGCTTTTTTAGGTGAAATAATATAAAAAAACTATTAATCTTATGGTTATATTTGGTAATATGAACTAGGTAAGATGTATTTAACTAAGGAAGGTGGGTATTATGTTTGATATTTTTAGTATAATAGGTCTGGTTTTGGTTTTAGGTGTTTTATATTCAAGTTCTAATAGGTATCATAGACTAGTTAAATTAGAACGTCTTGAAGATGCTGGAATTTCAGATGAAGAATATAAGGCTTATGATAAACGTTTAAGATTAGAGTGCATTTCGCTTGTTCTTGTATTTGGAATTGCTACTATTGTTAATAAATTTGTAAGTATTTTAATAGTTGCTATAGTTATGTTTATATTAGGGTTTACACTTAAGGTACTTCTTGATAAATATTTTCCTATACCGAAATAGCATATATATATAAATAGGTGTCAGAACTCTACAGTAACGACCTTATAAAAACGAATAGTGCATTAAATATAATAGTAGTTTCTAAATCTATTTTTATAGAATAATTTCAATGTTTAAATAGTGTTGTATAAACTAAAAGAGCGATAGACTACTTACAAAGGCTAATTAATAGATTATATAAAACGTGTATAGCGAAGTTTTTTTACGTACAAGGATTTTATATTCATTAAAAAACTATGGATAACCTATGAATAATAGTAATACTAATGCATTTGGAAACGTAAAAAATGACATTTTGAGCAACGGATGTATCTGAAGCGGGAGCGAAGGTATATCGTTGGCGACATGAGCGAAGCGAATTTTTTATTATATTGAAAAATTTCTATATTAACTTTGTGAAAAATAGTAAAAGGGATTGGGGATTTTATGAAAAAAAGAATGATAATGGGATTATTAGGAGTGTACATGCTATTAATGACAGCGTGTAGTTCAACAAATAGTATAGATGTAAATATATTAGCTACGACTGATTTGCATGGGTATTTACCTTATGAGTTAACTTCTTATGTAAAAGATGAAAAATCTAAAAATAAAAATACGATTTTAGTAGATGGTGGAGATTTTTTTGATTGGGGTAAAAGGGGCTCAGCTATGAATAAATATTTTGATTCGAAATGGAGCGATGATAAATATGATTCGAGTTATCTAGAAGTTCCAATTGCAAAAGAAATGAAAGAAGTTGGATATGATACTGTGGTACTTGGTAACCATGAATTTATAGAAAATAATAAATTTCAATTAGATAATATGGTATCTGATTTTAAAAAACAAGATATAGATGTTCTATCCGCAAATACATATAAAAAAAATGGAGAAAATTATGTAAAACCTTATGTAATAAAAAATATTTCAACGCCTGAAGGAGACGTTAAGTTAGGAGTATTAGGACTTACTATACAAGAAGTAGGTAAAACCTATGATACTTTAGCAAATGGAGATGTAAAATCAACATCTGAAGGATTAAAAGATTTTCAAGGTTACGATGGTAAGTTGTATATGGGTGATTTAGTTGAAGATGCGAAAAAATGGGTAAATGTTATGAAAAAAGATAAACCAGATATTATAGTAGCTGTTGTACATTCTGGAGAAAAAAGTGAAAAAATTAAATACCCTGGAAATAGGATACAAGAACTAGCACAAGAAGTTGATGGTATAGATGCCATTGTAGCAGGTCATACACATAAGGAATTTGAACAACATGATTATAAAAATAAAGCTGGTGAAAAAGTTATGGTTACTCAACCCGGAAAATATGGAGAATGCATTTCCAAAATTAATTTCAAATTTGAAAAAAATAATAATAAATGGAATGTAATAGATAAATCTAGTAAAATAGTTAAATTTAAAAAAAGTGAAGAAGATAAAAATTTAGAAGATTTTGTTGATAAAGTTTTAAAATTTATTGATAAAAATGAAAAATCAGATAAAAGTCCCAAAGAAATTAATTTAAGTGATTTAACCCCTTTTGATTGGGACAAGGCGTATGTATTTGAGCCATATACTTCACCTGAGAAAATATACAAAACTATAGGCTATAAGTGGCAAGATATTAAAAAAACCGAAAGTGAAGATATGATACAAATGATATTTATGAAAAACAATAAGGTTGTTTGTTACTTATATGGCTATGAAAAACATTTCCTAATGGATTTTCAATTTGACAAATCAGAATATAAAGATAATGTTGTAACTATTTACCCTAAAGAGAATGATAAGTTTAAAGTTAATATTGATCAACTGTGGCTTACTGCTCACTTAAAGCATCTATAAAAAATACTCTATGGATATTTCTTAGTATCATAAATATCTTATTAGCAATTTTATTAAAGTGTGAATCAAGTAGAGTAATAGTTATGTTATTACTCTATTTTGTTGTTCAATAAGGGTTATTTTAATATAATACAGATAAATAGACGTTTATGGAGGGGAAAATGAAACAAATTAAATCAAAACTAATATTAAGTACATTTGATGGAACAATGAAAAAACTCAATATTAATCAAAAATACACCGATAGTGAAGTAGAATTTCATATCAAGTATTATAATGAAGAAGATATATTAACTAATGCTTCAATTATCTTTAAAGGAGTTATTGCCATTGATTTTGAAATAAATTACTTTGATAATTTTATAGGCTTAGAATTATCTGGATTTTATGAGATTTTTGATACTACAGCTAAAATAAAGATGGTAGAAAAAATATTTAATAACCGTTTAGAAGGATATTTATATCATGGTAATTATGATTATGACCCTAAGGATGAAAATGATATGTTAAATTGCAGAGAACCATTAAATGAAGTAGTAGAAGAAATAGATAAATATAAACTATATCAACAACAAACACAAGGTGGCATTTTTTATATTTTAGCATTAAGTCATGAAATTTGCTTATAGATTTTATACAGTTGAATTAACAATTATATAGAAATATTTTGCTTAACTAATTATATAAATTCCAATTTATATAGTAGATTAAATTAACTTTAGGCGAATATTTTTAATATACTTAGAGCTAAGGAGCATTAATGAGTGATGCTCTTTTTAGTGTTCAAAAAACATTTCTTATCATAAACACTTTTGATATATGTAAAAGATAAAAGTGTCATAACTTTAAGTTTTTGATACTTAGTTTTTATATACTGTTTTAAATACCTAAAGTAGTGTCATTGTTTAGTATCATAAGTATACATAACTAAAAAAGGCAGATTTCTCTGCCTTTAATTAATTTTATCTTTATATTATATATGCATCTGAAAAACCTTTATCTTTGGCTATTTTTACTTGATTTATAGCATTATTTTTATCTTTATAAGCGTCAGTACAAACCTTATACAAAGTATCATCATTAGATTTTTCTAACCCAAATAACTCTATTAAATTATCTTTAATTGCAGCAGCTATAACTTTAATATTTCCACTAACTTTTAACCTTAATCTTTTTGGCCTTAAATATTCTCGATATCGTGCAATAATCCTATATGTTATGTACAAATAAGTTTCACGATATAGTGACATGTCTAAATTATTTTATAAAGAACTAATTTTAGGGTTCCATCATCTCTTTTATTTTTTTGTAGTCTGCATCTGACTTTAATGGATAAATAAATTCTTTAGAAGGAATAAAAGTGTTACTTGAAAAATCTATTAACTCAGAATCCATTGAACTTATATAAAGTTTACTTTTATCATGAGTTAAATCAAAATCATATACTTCATTACGTGCATCATCTGGGCTAGTTGATAAAGATGCCGAATATATATCATTATCAGTGTAATTCCCATCTTCATCTGGAAACATATAAGAATCCATCGGAAATAGATAATAATCTTTATTTTCTATAGTAACCTTACCACGTAAGACTTCACTAAATTTAAGTCTTTGCCAAATAAACCTCTCTTTATATACTTTTCCATCTACTTTAACATCAATTTTTTTTACTTTATTTCCAATTTCATAAACTTGTACATTTTCATATGTATGTTTAAATGCTCTAGGCCAAAAATATAAAGTTATTCCTATTATTATTACTACCATTACTATTGCTGGTTTATGTAATTTTTTCATTTCATTATTCACCCCTTATATTGTCATATCTTGATTTAATGTTACCACTTTTATTTTTATAAAATCAAACAAATAAATTGTAACTATTCATAAAAAATACATTTTAAGACTGCTTAATTTTCAAGTGAAAATTTCATAAATTTATTTATTTTTATAGATAAAAAGTTTAAACTAAAAGAAATTAAGGTAAGAAGGAAAATGGTGATTTATGGAATTTCAAATAATTGATGTTAGAAATAGCAAGATTAATGTGCCTGTTACATACAGATATGAGTATGATAGATGTTTTTATAGTTCATCTAACTTTAAAAAGGTTGTTTATACTCAAAGAGTAGGAACAGGTATAAAATTAGATAACAATTAGGAGATTATTTATGAAAAAGAAAAATAAGGCTTTTTTGACATCAGGATTTATAAATGTAATTTTATTAATAATTGTGTTTGCATTATTCAACTATAATTTTATAGAAAATAGTGTGAAAAATATGATAATAGTAGGGGTAGGTATTATTATTTTTGAATTTATAAAAATAATAATACTAGAAAAATATTATAATTTATAAATAAGCATAATAAAAATATGACCTATCTCGCCCATTTAGTTTTAAAGCTACAATGGATTTAATAGTAGCTAGAAATATATTTGCGTCTAATGGCAAAGATTTAAAAACTCTATTAGACGCAAAAGTTGTTCAAACAGAAACTACAGACTATGGGCTTGTAGTTGCGTAACATATGAAACGTTGCTCAAAGCATCTAAGAAATGTCCCTATGAGATAATGAGGGGCTTTCTTAGCATATTTATAGATTAAACAAAGGAATAAGTCAATAGAACTAGATTTAGTGCAATTAGTGGCTCATTTAGGTTTTCTCGCTATTATGACAATGTATCTATCGGTACATTATGTAATTACCCTCTCTTTGTTTGTAATCTAATAATATTATTTACTACCTAAAGGGTATAGTACAAGCTTTATTTATAAAGAAAACTCACCTAAACCAAATGAAAATACGTTTAATGATAAAGCTTAATCCAAAATATAGTAGTCCCATACCAAGCAAAAATAATAATGCTAATGCACCAAAAAATATAAAATTCTTCAAATATTATCCCCCCTATAATTTAATCTTTATTATATCTCGCTTATCTATATATTTACCAAAACTTATCAAGTTCTATCTCATGAGCCAACTCTTCTTGCTCTTCTTTTTCATATTCAATAATCTTATTCTCTAAGCAACCCTTAAAGAATTTGTATGAATTAACCTTAATATTATCTACATCATCTCTTTCCATAGTTATTGATATAGCATCTTCAAAAGCCTTGTCCATATATTCATTCTTAAAATCTATGGCTTTAAAGTCCTTTTTAAAACTTCTCAAAGTCCCTTTAGTAAATACAATTTCATTCTTAGATATCTTAGTAGCTTATATAAAATATATATAAATAGTCTATTTTCATTCAAAGTTATATTGTATCTGGATTTAACTAAATCATTATGTTTCATTAAAATCTCTTATTTTTCTTCCATTTTAATCACTCTTCAAAGCAAATATATCATGATGAATAAACATATACAAGTTTTAAAGTTGTCTACTTTAAGTACTGATTTGTCTACCTAACGTACTAATTTGTCTACTTTCACCCTCTACATGCAAGTAATTCCAATATGTGTATACCCTCTAAATACTTTAAATGCTTTAAATACTTTTTTAAAATACAGTAAAGACTAGTAAAGATCCTTTTTAGCAACGGACGCAGTCGTTGGCGATATGACCGAAGGGAATTTTTCTGTACTAATCTGTCCTATTTCTAAAAATAAAACAAAAATATAAGACAAATTTCTCTGCCTTTAGATTTCACGTTATAGTGATGTTATTTAACAAACATCTGCTGCTCCTTTTTAAAACTTCTACTTCTTTAATTAATTCTGTTTTCAGTTATAATCTTCTATAAAAACTATTTTCTCCTACATCTAATACAATTTAGGTTTAAAATGTATTTTACGGAACAGTATTTACTTTAGTTTAATTAGGATTAATTTTACACTATAATTATAGTTATTAATTATTATGTAATGCAAAAGGGGGAAAATCATATGAATATTATTACAGTTACAAAGGACAATTTAGAACAAGAACACATTTGCTGTGCAATAGCTAATAATAAAGACTGTCAAGTACAAGCAAAAAAATCTTGGCTTGGCAAACTATTTGATGATGGAATTGTATTCAAAAAAGGAGATGTCAGAGGTAAATGCTTCATTGAATACATACCTTCTGAGATGGCTTGGGTTCCTATTAAAGCCGATGGATATATGTTTATTAATTGTTTCTGGATATCAGGAAAATTCAAAGGTCATGGAAACTCTAACTTACTTTTAGATGAATGTATCAAAGACAGTAAAGCTAAAGGTAAAAAAGGACTTGTTGTTCTATCTTCAAAAAAGAAAATGCCTTATCTTTCTGACCCGAAGTTTTTACGATATAAGGGATTTGAATCTGTAGATACAGCACAACCGTACTATGAACTTCTTTACTTACCTTTTGATACAAATGCATCTAAACCTTGTTTTAAGGATAGTGTAAAAAAGCCTTATATAGAAGAAGTTGGGTTTGTGCTGTTCTATTCTCATCAATGTCCATTTACTGCAAAATACGTTCCAATTATTGAAGGTATTGCAAAAGATAGGGATATTCCATTTAAGGCTATTCGATTTGAATCACGAGAACAAGCACAAAATTCACCAGCACCATTTACAACTTATAGCCTATTTTACAATGGAGAGTTCTTAACAAATGATATTTTATCTGAAAAGAAATTCGAAAAAATTATTACTCAAATGGGTTTATAAATATATAAGACATAAGTCTGATTAGTAGATTTGTTAATTATAAATCTAAATGATATTGGTGATGTTTAATATTATCAATATCATTTTTGTGTTCAATAAAACATTACTTTTTATATACAAAAAAACTACAATTTGAGGACTGTAGCTTAAATCAAAAAAGACTTCAAGTGTTTAAATTACTTATTTTTACATTTACACTCTTTTCTTTCCATTTATCAAGTTTTTTACTATATATATTTTTTACATGTTCTAAATCTATAATATTATCGTAGCTTTGGCTTATTATTGCACTTGCCACTATTATAACATCTAAACATTCTTCCACTACATCCTCTTTTGACTTGTTCTTATACCCACATCCGCAGGCATTAGAATAACTCAATACAGCTTGAGCAACTTCTCCTACTTCTTCTCATAGTTTTAATGTTCTTTCTACCAATATTTTTTTATCTATTGAAGTTAACCTTTGTATTTATTCAAAATTTACTAGTGCCTTGTTTTCCATTTTAAATCCTCTTTGATTTTTAAAACTTCTACTTCTCCAGCTAATTCTGTTTTCAGTTATCATCTTCCATAAAAAATATTTTCTCCTGCATCTAATACAATTTAGGTTTAAAATGTATTAGATGCCATAGTTAGATTTAAACCTTGCATTACGAGGTTTGTTGTTTTACTATATAAATATAAATACTTGTAATACGAGGTTTAAAGAATTGAGGTTATAAAGTTATGGAATTAAATAAAGAAATTTTAAAAGGACATATTGATACATTGATATTAGCAATACTAGAGAAAAATGATTCTTATGGTTTTGAAATAGCAAAAACAGTTTTAGACAAAACTACATTTGAGTTAAAAGATGGAACTATGTATATATGTCTTAAGCGTCTAGAATCTAAAGGATTAATAGAATCATATTGGCAAAGTAGTCAAGGTCCAGGTAACAGGCGTAAGTATTATAAAATTACAGAAGATGGAATTAAAAATTTAGATTTGAAGGTTCAAGAATGGGATTTTGTTAAAAATATTATGGAACAATTTTTAAAGGGGAGAATTTAACATGGTAATAATAGATAATTATTTAAAATCATTATATAGTGATGACAATAGTAAGGAAGTATTAGAGCTTAAAGAGGAATTAAGGGAGCACTTAATATTATCTTCAAATGAATTTATTCATAAGGGATATAGTAATGAAGAATCATATAAAAAAGCTATTGAAAAATTTGATGGTGGCTCAGATATGATAAAAGAACTACATAGAATGCTAAAAGAGAACACAGATAAAAATATCAAATATACTAATAAAATCAAAAATATTTTCAGAAATATTTTTATAGTTGGTGCACTCATATCAATGTTAGGTTTATGGTCTCCTATTAGTGTTCAGAATTATTTTTTTGACAAACAAGATACACTTGTTCAAAATGTTGAAAATGAAATAATGAAAATAAAAGATATAAATACTATAGATACATATAAAAATGAATTGGATAAAATGTTAAATAGTAAAGAGTTTAAAGATGTAATGTGGCTTAAAATTTATACTAATATTCCGAATAATACTCCGAATAATGAAATGCAAACTATAGATCCTGAAAATTACATACCAATAAAAAATTTAAAATATAATTACAAAAATGAAAAATCTTCAAATTCAATATCACGTACATCTCAATATGCGAGTATGTTAAATGGTAAGTCATCTAGTGATAATAAAATTTATTATGTGTTACAAATGAATTCATCACAGGAAAATATACTTAATAATGTTCTTATTGCTACTATTTTTATAAGTATAATATCACTTATGATCTATATGTATCTATTAGTTAAATAAAAAAATATTGAATTATGAATCTATAGAGTAATAGCATTAAGTTTATTACTCTATTTTTTACGTACACGGATTTTATATTCATTAAAAAACTGTGAGATATTTTATTGAACACAAAATAGAGCAATAATTTTTGATGTTATTACTCTCATTGATTCATAATTTGATAAAATTACTAACTATAAGTCGATTTTCAAATCATAGTTTAAATCATAAGATGTAAAACTATGTATCAGTTTTGCTTTATCATCATTAGGTTTTAGAATATATTTATTCAACCAATATACTATAGCCTCACCTCTATAGCATAATCCCATTCTTTGACCATTTTTATAATGCCAAAATGGATGTTCATCTTCAGTATTATCAATCCAATTATAGAAAGATTGTTTTATTTCATACTTATCAATATATATACTTTCTGGACAGTATATATAATCAAAATCGAAATCCCCTTCAAACTTAACTCTTATAATCATATATTTATAATCCCTTCATATTTAAATTTTAATTTATATATCTATTAAATCAGATTATTATTATTATTAATATACGTAAATCAAATACTATTCCGTAAGAATACATTTTAAATATAGTATTTTCCCATTTGTACAATTAATCAAATGATAAAAGGAGGAATAAGAAATAGAAGTTAAACTTTTAATGACATTCTCAACAGAAGGTGAGAAAAAAGTAAGTTTATTTGTAACAGATCCAAAAGAAGATTTGACAGAAGCACAAATAAAAGCTGCAATGGATTTAATCGTAGCTAAAAATATATTTGGCACTTTTATTATGTCTCTTTATAATAGTCTACAATACCAAGACTTTATTGACCATGTATGAGATGAATATACTGCATAATACAGAAGTTAATTAATTTGTTCGTTTTATATTTAATCGGTCCTACAAATTGGAATTTGTTATTATTCACAACTCATAATTACATATTTCATTTTAATTGATATAGACTTTAATAAATAATTCATCAACCAAAATGTAGCTATATAATAACATACAAAAAAACTTATACTATTAATAGTCATTACACTCTCTAAAATTAGTAAAATACAATTAATTATGCAAAATAATAATTGGAAACTATAATAAGAATCTTTTGTAACCTTCATTTTATTATTATTTATAGTATAAATAATAATTTTCTTTTTATATGATATTAAACTATATATAAAGAAAATCAATGGTATTAGAATTGCATAAACCACAAGTACTATATATTCCATTTAAATCCCCCTTTTTAAAATTTATTTCTAATCTACATTTTATTGATTTTATTTTTTAATATTGAAATCATCTTCTCAAGTACATATCCTAAAATATATGCTATTGCACAGTATTTTAAATATACATTTGCAGAATCATTCATAAATATTATTATTACAATAAAAAATGCAGTAAGTGATGTAATCAATGGAATTATACATCCTATTTTTTTCCTAGAACACATCACTCCCTCTACAAAAAAAGATACTGGTACAATACCTACTAATCCAATTATAAATACTCCCTTTAATCCAAAAACACATCCTAATATGACTACTACTAACATAGTTGTTATAGGAATAAAATTCCCAAATACACTTTTCTTCACACTTATACTCCCTCGCCCCATTTTTAAAATTCTTATTATATAACAATTATTTTTAACTTAAAATAATCTCACCGCCAAATTCCTATTTATATATAATATTATACAAACAATCTTTAATTCTCAACATATTATACTTTGTTCATTAAATTATCATCTATAATAAAATCGATATACTCATTGGTATTGCTAAACTTGAACAAACTTCGGTGCAATTTTGCAGAAAAAACGCAGGTTGGCCTAAAGACCCTTTTTCTGTACTAATCTGTCTTATTTCTAAAAATAAGACAAATTTCTCTGCCTTTAGATTTCATGTTATAGTGATGTTATTTAACAAACGTCTAGTGCTCTTTTTAAAACTTCTACTTCTTCAGCTAATTCTGTTTTCAGTTATCATCAAACTATTTCAAGGTTCTCTTATACATAAATTATATTAGGTATGAATCTGAAAATCCTTTATCTTTGGCTATTTTACCTTGATTTTTAGCCGATTTATGCGCTTTATCTTTATATTAAATCTTGCTTACTATTTATTTTATCTCCTAAATAAATTACTTTTTTGACTTTCTTAATTCTCTTAATTTTTTTTGGCTTTCCATTGCTTTTTTGCAATTATATTCTGAAATACTAAAAACATTCTCAAATGGAATTATAATAACTTTATTTATTAAATTTCATTATAGTTCAAATTAATGTGTAATCTTTGCAGCAAAACCCTTTTATCTATATTTATATTTTATCACAATGGCATATTTATTTTTTCACTATAACGTGACTTTTACCAAAACTTATCAAGTTCTATCTCATGGGCCAACTCCTCTTGCTCTTCTTTTTCATATTCAATAATCTTATTATCTAAGCAACTCTTGAAAAACTTATATGAAGTAGCCTTAATAGTCTCTACATCATCTCTATCCATAGTTATCATTATTGCATCATCAAAAGCTTTTAACATATATTTATTCTTAAAATCAACTTCTTTAAAGTCCTTTTTAAAACTTCTCAAAGTCCCTTTAGTAAATACACTTTCATCTGGAATATATAAATCACTTTCATTCTTAGATATCTTAGTAGTTTCAACTTTTACATCCTCTACAATAGGTATATCGCTTTTAATTGCACAATCTTTTAATTTAATAGGTTTAGGTATTTTATTAACAGTTTCATCATCCTTAGTAAAATACTTTCGCTTGTCCAAGTCCTTAACTATAAAGTCAATAGAATCAACTTTTCTACCAACCTTATTTTCTTTTATATCTATCTCAAAATATCCAATATTATTAAGCTCCTTTACAGCAGGTATTATAATTCTTTTTTTAAAATCTGCATATAATGTGTATTTTTCCTCTATTTGAAGTAATTCTTTTAATTCTTCAACTCTATAATTTATAATTTTTTTCGTACCACTCCACACTCTCAATAAATCATATAACCTTTGAGCATAGTAATTATTCATACCTAATTTCACAATTAAGTTAATCGGTGTATGACCTTCCCTTTTGTCATAATAATTTTGTATCAAAGCATATATTTCCTCAGTTGCTTTAACCGTAAAAGTATCAGTATCTTCATCATATGTAGCACCATTTATTAGTCCAAATCTATGCCATTTATATTTATCCTTATTTTTGATTTTTTCAGCTATTAAAATTTCTTTTATTCTTAAAGATTCTAATAAATCACTTACACCCTTTATTGTCTTATCTTTTTCTTTACCTATAAGAGACCTTAATTCACTCCTATGTATCTGGCAGCTTAAAATACCTTCTTTTTCTTTTTGAAATTTATATAATAAAAGCTCAAATACTCTATTTTGAACTAAAGTTAAATTATATTTAGCTTTGACTAACAAATTATGTTTCATCAATATCTTTATATCATCATCTGTTCCTAAGCATTTACTTAAATCATTTTTGTTCATTTGTCACCTCTCCTTTTTCAATATAATAAATAATACTATAATACGGTAAATATGACAATGATTATTGAATGTGTCATATTTATCACTTCCCATATGTCATAATAAACTTCTCAAGTGTCATATTAAATTTCCTATATGTCCTATTTAGACTTCCCATATGTCATAATAAACTTCCTATATGTCATAATAGACTTCCCATATGTCATATTTAGAATCATAAACCTAAGTAATACCAGTCGTTTCATATATGTCTAAATACTATTAAATACTATTAAATACTTTCTTAAATACTATTAAAGACTAGTAAAGACTAGTAAAGGTCATTTTTCTGTACTAATCTGTCCTATTTCTGTCTATATTTTAAAGCTACATAAACACTGATTTTGTTACTATACTCTCATACTTAGAAATATGACAAACAAATTTCGAAAACAATATTCCACAAAAATAATACTCAACTATATTTTAGGACTTAACATGAATCATCTAATACAATGAAATTAATCAAACGATAAAAGGAGGTAATAACATGCCAGATGAAAGATTAGTTTCAAGCATAGTAGAAATTAAAGAAGGTTCTTCATTAAAAATGAAATTTGACTGTGGCTTAAATAACGAAGGAAAGACAATAGTAAAATCAAGAACTTACTCAAATGTAAAAGCAGATGCAGTTGCTCTTAATGTTTATCATGTTGCTGAAACATTACAATCACTTCAAAAACACAAATTAATGTCAATAATAAAGCAAGATAACACAAATTTAAGTGCATAAGAAAATTCGCTATGCTAATATCACCAACGACCTTAGAACGCAGGTCCGTTGCTTAAAAAATATTTTATAAAAGGAGGAATAAGAAATGGAAGTTAAACTTTTAATGACATTCTCAACAGAAGGTGGGAAAAAAGTAAGTTTATTCATAACAGATCCAAAAGAAGATTTAACAGAGGCACAAATAAAAGCTGCAATGGATTTAATAGTAGCTAAAAATATATTTGCCCCTAATGGCGAAGATTTAAAAACTCCATTAGAAGCAAAAGTTGTTCAAACAGAAACTACAGACTATGACCTTGTAGTTGCGTAACACATGAAACGTTGCTCAAAGCACCTAAGAAATG
>NZ_JBXKIW010000002.1:0-25027 GCF_056995035.1 Romboutsia sp.
GAGAAATAAATACAGCATACTCATTATTACCGCTTACAAGAGGATATGTTAGAGTACAATTAGATTTAAATACAAATCTTAAAAGGGTAATACAAGAGAGAGTAATGACAGTAGAAAGTACTATGGAAGAAGCAATTAGAGCGACTAAACAGTATAGATTTAGCCTATCAAACTTAGGAGCAACTACTGAGGAGGAAAAAGTTGCAGCTATGTTAGCTCAAACGGCATACCAAAAGTATCAAGGTGGAAATTATTTAGAAGCTGTAGAAGATTTCAAGAAAGCAGTTAACATAGCTCCAAGATTTTCATCAATTTATAGAAACTGGGCAATTGTAGAATCTAGTGAAGAACACTGGATTGAAGCTGATAATTTAATGAGTAAAGCATCTAACTTAAGTGAAAAAGATACTCAGATATGGTTAGTATGGGGAAATATAAAAAAGAAAAATAATAAAATAAAAGAAGCATATCAGTATTACAGGAAGGCATATGAATTATCGCCTAACGACAATATTGTCTTAAACTCTTTAGGACAAGCACTAACTAGACTAGGGGAGTATAAAGAAGCTCATGAAGTTTATTTAAAGGCATTAAACTGTCAAGATGACCAAATACAGACTAAACATATGATAATAAATAAAACTTGTATTGCCGAAAATTTAAAAAGGTGGTCTGAAAGTTTTATAACTGATAGAAACTTTAAAGAAGCCGAAAATAAACTAAAATTAGCTCTTGAAAATATGGAAAGTGTATTAGAATTAGACAATCAAGACACTAAGAGTTGTATACTATATAAAGATATACTTTTAAATTTAGGATTTTTGTATAAAAAGGATAAAAATTACCAATTATCATTAAAATACTTTAATGATATACTAATGACACAATCTAAAAAATATAAGGAATATGAAATGGTACTAAGAGCATCTCTCGAAATGATAGGAATATACCTAAATAATAATAATATAGAACAAGCTAGATTAATTATGAACAAAGATTTAGAAAGAATTACAAAGTTCATAAAAAACTCAAATCTAGTAGAGAGGTATGAATCTTATTATTTATTACTAAATAATAAAGAAAATAGAATATCAGGAAAAATAATAAGATGGGATGCTTATAGAAAGTTTACAATCATAGAAAATGCTAATTGTAATGGAGAAACATTTTTTGCTCATATATCAAATTTTAGAAGCTTTATTAATGCATTAGAAGATGATATTAGTAATAGAGTTGTATCTTTTATACCAATGAAAGATGGAAGTAAATTATCAGCAACAGATGTAATACTAGAAACGTATTAAAAATAAGTTTAAAATATATATTATAACTATGATAAAGCTAGATGAGGTAAAATACTTCATCTAGCTTATTTTATTTTCAAATAAGGAGGGAGATGCAATGATAATAAACATTTGGAAAAAACAAGCATTAGATTTAGTAAAGGAACTACCCAAAGAAGTACTATCTACAATAGAAGACACTATAGAAATACTAGATGAAAACTACGGTGCAGAAAGAACAGTAGAAGACTTAGGTGGATATGTAGCCGTAGTAGATGAAGTTGGAATAGAAGACCTAAAACAACATAACTTGAAAGGAATAGTACCTGAATACATAGATGATATAGAAGGATTTGAATACATTTCAGCTCTATTTTTGTGTTCAAATGACTTTTCAATAGTTGTTGTTTGTAAGAAAGAACTAAAAGATATAATTGAAAATTAATTAAAAGTCTTAGCTTACTAAAAATAGGCTAGGACTTTTTCTATGTATCGACAAAAATCACGAAACCCCGTAAAAATAAAATTATGTATAAGAGGGTTTTAATAATCAGATGAATAATACAGAGTTGAAAATAAGAGGAGTATATATAATGGCTAAATCAAGTAAAGAAGAGTTATTTGAAAAGGAAACTAAGTACTGTAAAATAATAAAAAGTGTTACAGTTCAAGATGGAGAAGAAACTTTTGCATTAGAAAAAATATATATAAAAGCACTGGATAGGTATGAAATAAGGTTAGCATTATATAGAGATTGTTTAGATAGACCACAAAAGTTAATTGCTAGACCTGTTGATATATCTTCAGATAAATTGGCTATTTTAATATTAATTGGAATTAAAGCTGAAGTACTAGATATGAGATTTAAAGAAGAGCTACTTCAAGGACTAAGTTAAAAAATAATAAGTTATATATCATAGTATCTTCTACGAAGGGTGAAAGATTACTATATTAGAAGATTATGAGGTGAAGATGTGTCAAAGAAACATATTAAGTAAATTAAGTATTGGTGATTGATTTCTTAAAGTTTAATTACAAATGAGAAGTATACTTATTTTTAAGAGGATTCTTCTATTGAAGAAATAATAAAAAAAATAGTAAATATAAAGTCTTAATTGCTATAGATGTAGTGATTAGGACTTTTTCTATTTAAGGAGGTAAGGTGAAGAAAAGTTTATGTGTAGGTGCAATTGGAGCTGTAAGCTTGCAATAAAAACTAATAGTGGAGAAGTAGAAAAATATGTTCAACAAAAACAATAGATACGTTACTAGAGGAGTAAATGAGGATGTAGAGATAAGACTTCAATTAATAATGTGGAATATAATTGATAATTTAATAGATAAAGGAAAGTTTGAAGTAGATTACTTACAAGTATTTAAGCTAAGAAAAGAAAGAGTTTCAATAGTAGTTCAACATAGTCAAGAAGAACCAGAATACAGAGAAGTATATTTATTAGAATTAGAAGATGTTGAACTAGATAGCGAGATAAAAATATATGTTATAGATAGTGGAGAATATTCAACAATGCTTCTTGCAGAGGAATATTAGGAGGATTAAATGATGAAAAAATTAAGAAAAGAAAAGTATTTCAACTATGATAGTAAAGAACTTTTAGGTGTAATGAGATTTGACTTCTATGATGGTGCATTAGCTAATCAATGGAATCAAAAAGATTTAATAATTGAATTAAATAATAGAAATGAAATTGATTTAAGAAAGTTACAGAAAGAACTAAATTACATTCAATTCGAGTTAATAAATAATTTTAATAAGATAATAGAGTTATGTAATGGTACTGGATATGATAATGAAACCTTAGTATATATAGAACTTGATGTTGGAAAATATGTTGTTAAGCTAATACCACTTAAAGATTCATATTCATATATTTACACATATTTTAAGGAGAATATATAATGGACATAATAACAATACTAAAAATAATAGCAATAGTATTACAATTAATAGCTACTGGATTATCAGAAAACGAGGCAATATATTCAGCTTGTGCAAAATTCGGTGTTTCTGAAAACTTTATAAGAAAGTTTATGTAATTAAAGTTGAGAAAATTTCACTAAATATCTTTAAATTTTTATTAAGGTATTTAGTGATTTTCCTAATGAGCAAATGCTTGATAAGAGAATATTTTTTTTAGTAAAATATCACCATAACAGAAATGTCGATAGTGTCGATATTTTCAAAATGAAAAGATATTTTATTTAAATTGTATAGGAGATAATGAATTATGAAAACTTATGATATGAAACACATATTTAGGCAAGTAACAGCTTGGAGTGAGAGCCAGTATGATACAAAGACAAAGTACAATAGAATAGGAAGAATTATTAATTTTATTAATAATAGTAATATAATTGATAATAGTGGTTACTTTATGGATGAAATTATTAATTTAAAAGGTCAAAAATTAGAAAGTAGTTTTAAAGGGTACAAATTTAATATAGTAACATATATTTTTTTAGTATGCTTATGCAAGAGTGATAAACTACCTTTTTTTGATAAAGCTATAGATGGAAAATATTCAACAGAAGAAGAAGCTGAAGAATGGATTAAGACTATAACTACAATATTAGCAGGGTATGAAGAATTTTATAAAAAGGAAAGTAAGAAAAATGATTGGCAGAGTATATATGTAAATATAGGTAGTATTTATTATAGCTTTACAAATATAGAAAGAAACAGCGAGAATATTAATTATATCAATGAGAGAATTATTGATATTTTCAGTAGAATAATAGCATTACCAGATGATGACAAGGTAAAGCTATATAATAGTAAAATACGAAATAGATTTAATTATATAGATAACAGCTTAAAAGAGACTCTTGATAATATGGATAGACATAATAAGAATTTATATAATATTGACTTAGAAGCAATAAAAGATAAATTAAAACTATATAGACCGTAAAGGTCTTTTTTTTTACCTCTGATTCATTGGAAAAATAATTGATTTTTTTTCCGAAAAATCTCCAATAGAGGAGGGTGAAGTAGATGTGTAATAATAAATAAAGTCAGACAGACAAAGAGCTATTAGAGGAAAATTACACAGGAGGATATAAGATGAGAACGAATTATGAGGAGTTAAGAAGAGAAGTTATGAAAGGTATAAAAGCATTAGACAAGATTAGTGGATATTCCGAAGTAAGAATGTTGAAAACTGTTAATGCTATAAGGTCTGGATATTATTCAGATATGAAAAAAATGATAAATGATGTAGCCAAATATGATGGAATAGACAACATATTTATTACATTGAATGACTTTTCAGAGGATTTACTAGCTAGGGGTGAGAACCGGCTAATTAACTATGCTAAAAACACAACAACAGACCAAGAAATAACTAGAAGAAAATTTTTATTTGTAGATGTAGACCCAGAAAGACCCCCAGGAATTTCGTCAACTGATGATGAACTTCAAGCATCGAAAGAAGTATTAGAAGCAGTTGTTGAATATCTAAATAATGAACGATTCCCAGCGCCTATAATAGCTTGTAGTGGCAATGGATATCATGCACTTTATAGATTAGATTTACCTAATACAAAGGAAGTAACTGAAATGATTAAAAAATTACTTATAATACTGGATAAAAAATTCAGTAATGATAGAGCAAAAATTGATAAATCAACCTTTAATGCTTCAAGGATAACTAAACTATACGGAACAATTGCTTGCAAGGGTGATAATACTGAGAAAAGACCATATAGGAGGTCAAGAATAATTGATGTTCCTGATGATTTTGCAGTTATTGAAGAAGTATTAATTAAAAATATTATTGAAAGTGAAAAAGAAATAGAAAAGAAAATTGTACCTATAAAAAATAAAGTAGAAAAGAAAAATCCAGTAAATAGTGTTTTTGATATTGATGAATGGCTTGAAAGACACAATATTGAAGTATCTCACAAGAAAGAATTTGCAGATAGAGTTTGTTATGTATTGTCCCGATGTCCCTGGAATGAAACTCATACTGATAAATCTGCATCAATTACAAAGTTTCATAATGGAGGAATAAGTGCTAAATGTCATCATGATAGTTGTTTAGCAGAGGATTGGAGTACATTAAGAGAAATGTATGAGCCAAAGGCCTTAAGAAAAAATGCAGAATATTCGCATAAAGTGGAAGTTGATGATGACTCTAAAAGAAGTCAAGCTGATGTTCTGATAGACCTTGCAATTGAAAATAATGATGTTTTTTTTCATAACTCATTAGAAGAAACATTTGTCGCAGTAGATAAAGGTAACTTCTATGAAGTTCATAGAATAGAAGATAAGAAATATAAAATGCTTTTAAGAAAGCGATATTATGATAAAGCTCAAAAATCTCCATCTAAAGATAATATTAATCAAGCGATTGGAGTATTAGAATCTAAAGCTCTATATGAAGGTGAAGAGATTGAAGTGGCTAAAAGATGTACAAGTATTGAAGATATTATCTACTATGACATGGCTGATAAAGCTTCAACTGTTATTAAAATAGATGAAAACGGGTGGGAGGTTGATGATAGTAAGCAAATTCTATTTATAAGAAGAAACAATATGAAAGAACAAGTAATACCACAACCATATGAAGATTTGGTAGGTTTACTAGAAAGACATTTTAGGTTTAAGGATGAAGAAGATAAAATACTTCATGCAGCAAGCTTAGTAACTAGATTAATTCCATATATTCCACATCCAATAGAAGTGATTCATGGTGAGAAAGGAGCTTCTAAAACCACTACTATGAAGATGAATAGAAGCTTAATTGACCCAGCTTCAAGAGATATAATTTCAATACCTAAAGCAACACAAGATTTAGCAATAACACTATTTAATAACTATATGCCTTGTTTTGATAATCTGGATAGTATTTCGGCAGAGAAAAGTGATTTGTTCTGTATTGCTTCAACAGGTGGGGGGTACAGTAAGAGAAAGTTATATACAGATGATGATGAGAAAATAATTAATTTTAAAAGTCGTATAACCTTTAATGGAATTAATGTTATGGCCGCAAGAGCTGATTTACTTGATAGATGCATAGTTTTAGAATTAGAAAGAATTCCACAGGATGAAAGAAAGGAAGAGGCTAAGGTATGGGAGGACTTCAATTATGATAAGCCTAAAATACTAGGAGCTATGCTAATAACATTGTCAAAAGCTATAAAGATATACCCAACAGTAACATTAGATAAGTTAGGTAGAATGGCTGATTTTACTAGATGGGGATATGCTGTAGCAGAAGCTTGCGGAATTGGCGGAGAAGTGTTTTTAAAAGCATATTTAAATAACCAAAAGAAAGCTAACAAAGAAGCAGTTGAGTCCAATCCAATAGCTACTGCATTAATTAAATATATGAATGAAGCAAAGAATTTTAATGGAACTGTAAGTTCATTATTAACAGTATTGAATCAAGTTGCAGAATCAGAGCAGATTGATACAACATCTAACCTGTGGGCTAAAGAACCAAATGTACTAAGTAGGAGATTAAATGAAATAAAATCTAACCTTGAATTAGAAGGTATTTACTATGAAGTGAAACAGAAAAATTATGGTAGGGTTATTGAAATAGTTAAGGTAGCTTAGATTTAAACATAATGACATTATCGAGGTGATACTTCGATAATGTCGATAAATTCATGATGAAAAGGAGCTAGTTAAGATGAAAGCATTAAAAGGAACTAAGCGATAAAAAAAGATAGAATTGTATATAAGAAAAAGAAGAAAGTGGAAGATTTTTTTTAATAGGCTATGGGAGATTACAATGGCTAAAACAGGAACTTGAAAAAATTCAAGGTGAAGTAAAAAATTTATATTGGTAGTAATAACAGCGTATTTGAGCTTTATGAATTATTAGATGACATTAATAATGAACATATTGAAACAGTTTTATTATGGTCAATAAGGAATGTTGAATCATTTACATTGATACTTTAGGGCTTCTGCGTGAAGGGGAAGAAGAAAATCTCCAAGTTGCATAGTTATTAATTGTGGAAAATATCGACAATATTGAAGTAATGAAGTGTCCATTATATCGGTATTTTCCAATAATAATGTGAATGTAATCAAGCAATAAGATAAGTATATGTTATATTTTTGATATAGATTAACTACAAGAAACTATAATAAAAAAAGAAATGAATTTATAGGTTTTAGTAGGTTAAAGAGTATATTAATTAACTTTTAAAATCATTTAAGTGATAATAAATTAGATGCACTTAGAGTAGATGAAATGGTTGTCACAGATTTTCTTGAAGAACCATTTATAAAATTAAGGAGAGAAGAATATGAAGAAGACTTTTTTTACATATAAAAAAGAAATTAGGGAAATTAGAAGAAAGGAAAGTAATTTATTACTACAGTATATACTTAAATTTACCAATACATGCTATAGATGGGATGGATATTTGAATGAATTAATCATAATACTGAACAAGTTTAGAAGTTATTTAGAAAGAGAGTATAACAATTTAGAATATTTTGATAAGCCTTACATATTTGAAATGGAACTAAAAAAAATAAGACCGAATTTGAATATTAGAGGAATTAAAGTTATTATAACTAGAAAACATGGGAAAACACATATAGTAATAGATAAAAATTTAGACAATGATTTTCGAGAATATTATTTTTGTGAAAAGTATATGTATGAAATTTTAAATTAGAAGGCTTATCTAAAGCATATATTAATTAAATGTCTTGAATCAATAAAATTAATAAGTATGTAGCATGATAATAGAAAATATTTTATAGATATATATTATACATATGGGAGGTACAGAATGAGCCAAGTTTACTCAGTAAGAATAAATAGAAAAGATTTATACTCAAAAAATTATGGTGAGGTAGAGTATGTAAATAAAGATGAGAGAAAACGAGTGAAGATAAATAAAAGTATGGCAGAGGTATTTATAAGGATGTTAGATAAAAGCTAAGTATGGTAATTAAAGGGATTGAACTTTATCAATCCCTTGTCATAAAGAATGGGAGATGAGGGTATGACACAAATAAAAGCAGTAGTATATGCAAGATTTAGTTCAGACAATCAAAGAGATGAATCAATAGATGCACAATTGAGAGCAATAAATGAATATTCAGATAAAAATAATATACAAATAGTTAATCAGTTTATAGATAGAGCAAAATCAGCCACATCAGATAAGAGACCAGAATTTCAAAATATGATAAAATATTGTGAATCAGATACTACAGGAATATCTATGGTTATAGTTCACAAGCTAGATAGATTTTCTAGAGATAAGTATGATTCAACTATGTATAAACAGAAACTTAAAATAAAAGGAATAAGGGTTGTAAGTGTATTAGAAAACTTAGATAATTCTCCAGAGTCATTAATTTTAGAGTCGGTTATTGAGGGTATGGCACAATATTATTCAGCAAACTTAGCGAGAGAAGTTGCCAAAGGTCAGAAGGAAAATGCTCTAAAAGCCCTACATAATGGAGGTGATGCTCCATTAGGATATGATGTTACAGTTGATAAGACTTATATAGTGAATGAAGAAGAAGCTCAAATAGTAAAGATTATATTTGATATGTATATTAAAGGATATTCATATAGTAATATAATAGATGAATTGAATAAGCTAGGATATAAGACTAAAAGAGGGAATAAATTTGGGAAGAATAGTCTGCATGGGATATTAAATAATGAAAAATACACAGGAGTATATGTATTCAATAAGACTCAAAGAAAAGGTGTTAACGGAAAAAGAAATGGTCATAAGCAAAAAAGTGAAGAAGAAATCATTAAAATAGAAGGTGGTATGCCACAAATAATAGATAAAGAAGTATTTCTACAAGCACAAGAAATGATGAAAAGAAGAAAAAAAGCCCCAGGAACTCATAAAGCTACTACACTATATTTATTGACAGGAATAATAAGATGTGGTGAATGTGGACATTCAATGCAAGGCAATAAAAGAAACGATAGTTATGGAAATGATTACATTTCATATAGATGTGGATGTAGAAAGCAAAAGAGGGATTGTAACAATAAAGAGATAAAGAGAGATTATTTAGAAGAGTTCATATTACAAGAAATTGAAAAAAATATATTAAATGATGAAGTTATACCAGTTTTAAGTAAAGCACTAAATGAAAAAATAAAGTTCAAAAATGAAGATAATGAAGAGTTACTTAAAAATTTAGAGCAAAAACTAGATAAAGTAAATAAAGAGATAAGTAATATATTAAATGCAATAATGAATGGTATAGTAAATAATATGCTAAGGGATAAGCTTGATGAGTTAGAGCAAGTAAAGTTGAATTTAGATTTGAAAATGAACGAATTAAAGATTAAAAACAAAGAGGTAGATGGTATAGGAGTAACAGAGGAACAAATAAGAAGTATGTTTTCAAAGTTTAGAGGGTTTGTATTAAAAAGAAACATACCTGAATGTAAGAAATTTATAGGCGACTATATAAAGGAAGTAATAATATATAAAGACCACATTGAAGTGATATTCAATGTGGTCTTTTCTTTTAGTGATAATGAGATGATTCATGATATTAACATAAGAAATTTGAGAAAATCAATATGTAATATATACAATTAGTTAGTATAAATGTTAAAATATACTAATAATATTGGTATATGGGGGTAAATATGAATTATTGCAATTATTTAAGAAAAGATGATTTTAATAAGTTAACTAATGATGATATAAAAAAATTAGAAAAAGAAATAGAACCATTAAAAGAATTTAAAGGCGACAAAAGGGATTGGATATCAAATAATATAAATTTAATAAAAGATAATAAAGATGCGATGAGTAGAATATCGAGCAAAATATTAGCAGGTCAAATAACTGTGAAGTTATTTAGGATTAAGCTAATAAGAACCTTAAAAGATACAAAAAAAGATTTAGAGTCTAAATCTTTTAATTATAATAGTATTGACATTGATGATAGTGATGGAGGAATATCAGTTTACTCTACTTTATGTATAAGAGAAAATACATATTTAATTAGATTAAGATGTAACATGGGAGTAAAAAAATATTTAGGGAATGAATTTAATGCTATAAAATTTGTAGATGTAATATATCATCTAGATAAAAATATTATTGAGGTTAGAGCTGACTATCGTATGTCATCTAAGATAATAAAGTTTTTAGAGATTAAGTCACATTTTTCAGCTGAAGAAATCAATATACTTGAAAAACATAAGGATATTGAAAAATTTGCAAAATCAATAAATGGTACATTTAAAAAAATTTCTTCTAATACAGCTATAGATATATCACAATTAAAAGAAGAAGATTCTATAGCATTAGGAAATATGGTAGTAGCTTTAGATGATTATTTGATAGATAAAGATGAACGTACATTTTTAGAAAAAATAAAAGCTATAACCTTTGAAAATGATAAGCTAACATTTTCATATGCATTTCTAGCTGGATGTAAGCAAATTGGTATAAGTGTATCAAATGATAGTGAGGTAGATGTGTTAGAACAGGGATTGTACAAGGTTTTAAATAAGCATTTAAGTAGTGATAATGGATATATACTATTAAAAAAAGATAGTGAGGAGTACACTATAAAGGTATCAACTAAATCTAACACAATAAGATTTATTTCATCTGCTAAAGAGGATATCATAGAATTAGTTATAAATAATATTATACACTGTGATAAGAAAAACACTTTAAAATCTAATGAAGCAGATAGTTTATCAAAAGAAATAGAAGTATTTATAAGAAGTGAAATTATAAAATCATTTAGGGAAGAAAGTTTAGTTGAGAAATTTAAATTAAGTAATATAGTTGTTTCAGAAATATTAAATCAATATATTGAAGATGAACTAATATATCAAACAATAGAAATAGTATCACCTGAGACTGGTTTGGTGATTAAAGAAATTAACTCAATTAATGAAATAGAGGATTTTAAAAGTTTAATATATGATGAATATAAATTTACTACTGAAGATAGTGATGAAAATATAATAGATGCTTTTTTAGATAACTATAGTGAATACATTTATTATAAATATAGTATAAATAGAGATAAGATAAATCAAATTAATGAAAGTAAAAATGAAAATATAGAAAATATAACTAAAATATTAAGAAATAAACTTGATAATAACGAAGTTATATTTGCAATGGACGAAGAAAAATTCTGGGACAAAATAAAAGGTAGGATTTGGTTTAAGAAAAAGAAAGCATCTTAAAATAAGGAGATGTAATAAAATATATGAAAAAAAGAGATAGATGCATAAGAGGAATAGGATTAATATTAGTTACAGTTATATCAATAATTTGCTTATTTAAGTTAATTTTAAACTTTGGAGAATACTTTATTAAAAATTATGGAGATATAGAGAAGGGGTATAGTAGTTTAGGCATAGATGATATTATTATATATACTGTTTATGTTGTTCAGTTAGCTGTAACAGCAATATTAACTTTCATGGTATACAGATTATCAAAGAGTAATGAAGAGAGAATAATTTATAACGAAAAATTAGAGAAGAAAAGTGCTTTGAAACATATAAAAAATGAAATTAATTATAACAAAAGCATGCTTGATGTTTTGCAAATTAAAAAAGTAGATATGAGTAAGGTAAACAAATATTTATTTAAAACAGAAGCATGGGATAAATACAGTATAATACTAGTAGAGTTACTAGAATCAAAAGAGTACAATGTGATATTGAGCTACTATTCAGTTATACAACTATATAGTATAAAAGAACTTCAAGAGGATGTTATTAATACTATAAATGACACAGATGAACTTCTTATGATATTAAAAAACGCGATAAAAAAGTTAGGATAAAACCGTGGGTGTCATTCCTTCAATTTGTATATCCACCATTGAAATACATGAAAAGGACTAAATTTAATTAATATTAGTTATTTTTTGTATAACTGATTAAAAATATATTGAAATAATTAAATAAGTTTTATTGAAAATATTGTAAAATGAATAGATTTATAGTAAAATTAAAATACACATCAAATTATTTTTTAAAATTTTCTTTATTAAATATTTTAGAAGAAAATCCATTTTAGAGTTTTACTCTAAAATATTAATAGAGAGGAATACCACAATGAAGTATAAAAACTATTTTGATGTTATATTGAGTGTATCTAAAACTATATATTCAATACTACTTATAGTAGAAAAAATAAAGGATATATTATAATATATCCTTTATTTTTTTGAGCGTATTTAAATTTTTACATAAATTTTATTAGCTATCAAGAGTATTTGACGAGGGAGTATAAAGATGTTATTTGAAGAAATTAAGGAAAACATTGGATTTGAAAATTTTATGCAAAAAATTATGGATATACATGAAAAAGATTATAATATTAAAAGTATATCATTACAATTTGATGATAGAGAACACAGTTTTTTACTTAATGAAGATATTAAAAAAATTTCTGAATGTTTGGAACCGTACAGTGATAGTGAAATGTTTATGGAATTATTTCTTAAAATTATAAATTTTTATAAAGGAAAAGAAGAAAATATAGAAATTTTAAAATGTGAGTCATGTAATAAGCATTTTATAATTCATAAGTTTGAAAATCAAAATTGGTTTAATACTTTTAATAAATGTAGACTATGTGGAAATTGGGAGTTTGATTCTATAGAAAAAGTTCCATTTGATAATTTAATGCTTTATAATTCATATTCAAATTTGGCCTCATATTTAGATAAATATATATCTAAGGGACAAGGAGTACCTAGAAAAATAATTAATGATATAAAGCATTTAGTAGGAGATTTAACAATACCAGAAATAAATGTTGTTTTATCTAAACTTAGAAAAGAGATATTTAAAAAGCAATGTACTAGTCTTTATGATAATATTAATCTTATAGAAATGATTGTAGATTGTGCTAAGAAAAATAAAGTTGAATTTGAAAGGTTTATTAATGATGCCAATAATACAACATCACCAAATGGGGCTCAAGTTAAGGCAGATATTATGAAAGTAGAGGGGTTAATAGATAGAGACATTGAGTTGGATATGTTTGATTTTCTATATCCTCATCCAATGAAAAAGACAGAGACACCTTTATATCAAATGAGTAATATAAAAGTAGAATATTTCCCATTAATAAGAGATTTATACAAGAATATATTTGACTTATATGAAAACCATTTTATACTTTCAAGTTTAGCAATGATATACAAAGGTTTTAATTATGATGATAAGTTAATAGATAGGTCATTATTTGGTAAGAAAATACTAGCAAGGACAAAAGAATTAACAAAAGATACACCTTTAGAAGAATTAGTTAATAAGTCTTATATTGGTGATATAAGAAATTCTATTGGTCATCCTAATAACCATCTTGATATTGTAAATAAACAAGTTGAAATTTATAATAAAGGTAAATTAATAGTAACATATAGTTTAGATGAATTTATGAGTATATTGAACGATTTAATTTATCTTCAAAAGACCTTAGATTTCTTTAGAAAAGATATGGAGATATATAAAGAAAAAGAATTTTTAAAAACAGGTGGTATATTATCATTACAACCAGATATTGAAGATGGAATTCCGGTTTTAATAATAAATCAGCTAGAATTTTTTGAAGAGTTTATTATTAACGACGATTGGTGGAAAAGATGTGTTGATATTAGGATAAAAAAGGAATTTAAAAAAATAGGCATCGAATTTTATATAAAGAAACCTAAATCTAAATATGAAGCATTTGATATTTATGAAGAAGATGAAAAATTATACTTACTTACTCCATTTATATTAGATTGGATTAATCTTACATTGAATAAAGGTAAGTTTTTAGTTAAACATAGATTATGTAAACCTATACTTAAATATGATGATTATATTAATTCACAACTTTATAATTTAGTAGAAGTGCCTGTATATGGTATGCCAGAAAATACATATATTATTAAGAGAGAAAGTATATATGGTGTATATGAAATTAATGAGGAAACAAAAGTGGAATTCACAAATATTGTAAATAACAATAACTGTAATTTATATTATGAAAATGAAAGAGTCATTAATAGAACTAAAATAGGCAGAAATGATTTATGTCCATGCGGAAGCAACAAAAAATTTAAAAAATGTCATGGTAAATAAAATTTTGTAGTCAAATCGTGGGTATTATTCCTGCGATTCGTCTCCACCATTGAAATCCACGAAAAGCACATTGACAATTTTGTCAATGTGCTTTTTATTTATAAATTAATCAAAAGAAGCATTACGACAAAAATGATAGTTTATGCGTATGACATTTTGTCCGTATGGTATCAATATGTGACCAGATAGTTAAGAATGGTTGTGTTATCCTCAAAATTTAATTATTATGAAATAAATAGGAGGTGAAAAATGAATGTTATAGTTGAGAAACAAGAAGATTTAATTGAAGATAAAGTTGTTATATATTGTAGGGAAGAAAGTCAAGAAATAAGAAGTATAAAAGGATTTATAAAAAATATAAATACGAAACTATGTGCATCCTTAGATTTTAAGAAAATAATGATTACACCTGATGAAATTTATTATATAGAAAGTGTGGATAAAAGAACTTTTGTGTATGTAAAAGATAAGGTTTTGGAATGTTCACTAAGGTTGTATGAGATACAAGAGAGATTTAAGGAATTTTCTTTTTTTCGTGCAAGTAAAAATACTATAGTTAATGTAATGTATATAAAAGATATAAACATACTGTTAAATAGAAATTTACTTGTGACACTTGAAAATAAAGAGAAAATCACAATATCAAGGCGAAATGTAAAAGATTTTAGAAAGTTAATTGGTTGGGAGTGATATGGTTGAATAATAATGATAGTTCAAGTAAATTAAATGAATTAATGAATGTAATACTATTTGCTTTTTCAGTTATAGGAGTGATTGTAGTACTTGCATACATTTATAAGGATACTCATGGATTTGATGTTATGGAGATGGCATTCTTAAGGCAAGTAATTGTATATGTAGCATTTTTTGCTTTAGCAATAACTATATGCTTTACTGATATAATTCCTATAAATATATCGCAAAGAATAAAATCAATAGTAACAATTATTGCTTTTTATATTTTAACTATGAATTCATTGAGCCATTGTACTATAAATCCAATGGGAAGTATTGAGCGTTTTATATTATGTACAGTGTGGTACTTCTTTATCGTAGGCTGTGTAATAGTAGCGTGGTATATATATGGGACTATAACTTCAAATAAGTATAACAAATATCTTAAGGAATATCAGAATTTTAAGAAGTAGAAAATATAATAGTATTTGGAAGTGGGGTAATGGGAAACTATATCATATGATTTAATAATAAATGAAAAATGAATAGAGGATACAAATAATGAAGGTAAGATAATATATAATAAATGCTAGCTAGAGAAATTGTGGGTATGATTCCTGTGATTTGTATCCACAATTGAAATCTACGATATTTTTATAGTGGATTTTTTATTGTTTAAATTATAAATAAAATATTTCAAGGTAATAATAATTTTATTTATTTAAATATTTTATATGTTTTTGAGGGAAAGAGCATGAAGAGTAATGTATATAAAGAATAAGCATTGGTGAATCATTTTAAAACCAAATATATTTTTATATCAGAATTAAAATTAGAAAAAAATGATCTAGCTATATGCTCTGCTGCAAGTAGAATTAATAACAGTAAAGGAAATTTTCTGAAATAATCAGACTATAAAATGTAATAGATGAAATGAATATTATAGAAAGATATGATAAGGATATTTATATAGATAATTATTTTGATTAAGTATACCTTACCAAAGATTTTAAAAAATTCATAGGATTAAAACCTAAGGAATTTGAACAGGCATTATTAAGAAATAATAAATAATAGAAATGAAGGATTTTTGCAAGAAACTTTATTTTTATAAGAGTATTATATTAGTATAAATAAGATATAAAATGAAAAGGAGAGGCTAAAATGAAATTTACTATTGAATTAATTAATAATGCTCATGTAAAATATACTGAAATTGAATTTCCTGAACTTGCTAGAGCATTTAAATTTATGAACATTGTAAAGAATGAATGTAATATAGAAAAAGGTTTAAGAATTTATGTTCATCAAAATGGAGATAAAATAGAAGCTCAAGGAATTTCCTCGCAAAATAAAATTAATACTAATATCATCTAAAAAAAAGCAACACAAGTATTAAAAAATCATCAAGTTGGTGAAACAGACTTTATAACATTTTGCAATGAAATAGCTGAAACAGGTGTATGTAAATGGATTATATATACTAATGATATGACTTGCAACTATTATGATAAAAATAGAGAATTATTGATAAAAGAGAAGATTCCAAGTGTATAATTAAGTTAATAATATTTTTAAAACTACTAGAATAGAAAGGATTATAGTATAGTGGAATATATATCAACGAAGACAATTTTATCTAACTATCAAGAAAGCTTAAATTGGTTTGGAATAAATTATAAAATGAATATATATAAAGGATGTTGCCATGGATGCATATACTGTGACTCTAGGAGTAATTGTTATCAAATTATAGATTTTGATAGAGTTAGGATAAAAAAAAATTCAACTGAAATGATAAAAAAAGAACTTAAATCAAAACGAACTAAAGGTATTATAGGGACAGGAGCCATGAGTGATCCATATAATCCATTTGAAAAAAAATATATGTTAACACGAGAAGCTTTAGAACTAGTTAATGATAATAAATTTGGAGTAGCTATTGCAACTAAAAGTGATTTAGTAACTAGAGATATTGATATACTAAAAAAAATTCAAAGTCACTCACCTACAATTGTTAAAATGACAATAACCACTTATGATGATGAATTGTGTAAGTTAATAGAGAAGAATGTAATCCCTACATCGGATAGATTTAAAGCTATAAAAAAATTATCTGATAAGGGGATATATACTGGTGTATTATTAATGCCGTTATTACCTTATATTAATGATAATGAAGAAAATATAAAAAATATTATAAAAACAGCTTATGAATGCGGAGCTAAATTTGTATACTCTCATGATTTGGGTGTGACATTAAGACAGAATCAAAAAGAATATTATTTTGAGCAGTTAAGAAGGATTTTTCCGAATAAAGATTTAGATAAAATGTATATTAAAACTTATGGTGAGGCTTATGAAAACAAAGTTATAAATTATGAGAATATGTGGTGTATTTTTAAACAAGAATGTGAAAAATATAATCTTTTGTATAAGATGGAAGATATAATAACAGATTATAAAAGAAAATATGAAAAAACTCAAATTAGTTGGTTTTAACAGTATAAGAATAAAAGTAGATAGTAAAAAAATCATAACTAAATTAATGATTACATAATATTAGTAAAATAATAAAAAATATAATTATTATGGCTTAATTATATTTATAAGTGTTAAGAAAAAGGCTGATGCTAAATAGAAATGTAATAAAAATACAATGAAATTTCAGTTAGTTATACATATATTAAATAAAATATTTGAAAATTAGTACAAGTATTGACTAATTTAGCTAATCTATACGTCTACTAAGAGGGTGTAAGTCCACATTTTTAATGTCCTTGACAAAGGGTCCATTTTAAAAATCAATATTCTTTTATATTATAGGAAATTATAAATTTCCTTCCTTATGAATAATGTTAAAATGCTCTACCAAAACAATTCTCAAGCAACAGGCAGGGATTTTAAGTCACTTGTAGGCAAAATAACTTAGACTAGTGGTGATACGAGCGAAGTAAATTCTTCTACTGTTGCATTTTAAAAATAACATAAATATACATAATATCTTAATTATTTACAAAAATATCTATTCATGTTAAGATAAAATGTAAACTTAACTATAAAATTAAATTAGCAAACCCGAAGTGATTCGGCGACGCAAAGCTAGAGGGACTTTTTAAAAGTTAGCCAGTTGCATAAATTTGTCTTGTAGAGAAGAGTGTTAACAGGTTCATGTTGATGCTCTTTTATTTTTTACACTATACAAGTGGATTTTTAAAATTGTAATATTTTAACGTGGGAGGTTTATTATGGGGAATTCCAAAAACACAAGTACTTTTAGAATCGGGAACAAATGAATTTGAAATTATGTAATTTACTATTTCAGGTAAATTATGTAGGGAAATGTAATAAAGGTTTGCAAGATTATAGTTATATAATATGTAAAAAATAATGAAAAAATATGATGTTGTAGCAAACGTTGTTATTTTCTTTAAGAATCGAACAAATGCGTATTATATGAACTAAAGGAAAAATGCTATGATCAGACAAGTAAATAACTAAGTCTTAAATGGTTAATTTTATTAGTAATGATGATAAATTAACATGTAAAGCAAAATAATAAAGGGAGATAAATCAAAAATGAAATTTAAATTAAGACATAAAAGTAAAGATCAAGATAAAAATAAAAGTATAAAAACTAAACTTACTTTAATAATTGTGTGTTTTGCAGTTATTTGTTGCTTATTATTAGGAGCAATTACAAGTTTTCTAAATTATAAAACTTCTAATGATATTTTATCAAATACAGTTGTAGAAACAACTAAACAAGCTTCCGAAAACGTTTCTCAAAAAATTATGAATCTTGAAAATGCAGCGATTCAAACAGGAATTATAAAAGAACTTTCAGACCCTAAAGTAAGTAAAGAAGAAAAACAAAAAATTATAACTAAGCAGGAAAAGTTCTATGGAGTAGCATTAGGTCAAATTATGGATGTAAATGGTAAAGATCTTTTTAGTGGAAAAGATTATTCTGAGAGAGACTATGTTAAGGCTTCTATGGAAGGAAAAGCATATCTGAGTAGCCCTGTTGTTAGTAAATTAACAGGACAACTTATAATGGTAGTTTCAGCACCTCTTTGGGAAAATGGAGTACAAGGTAGCAAAATAGTAGGGGTTGTAACTTTTGATGTAGATAAAGATTTTTTAAATGAAATTGTTACTAATATAAAAATAGGCAAAAATAGTGATACTTACCTTCTAGATAGTCAGGGAACAACAATTGCAGATAAGGATACTAGTGCTGTTGGTGTAGAAAATTCTATAAAACAATCAGAAACAGATAAAAGCTTAATGCCTTTTGCAAAGGCAGACAAAAAGCTTATTTCAGGAGAAACAGGATATTCTGATGTAAAAGCAGATGGTAAAAATTGGCTTGTAGGATATGCTCCAGTAGAACATAGTAATGGTTGGGGTATAGGTATAATGGTAAATAAGGCTGATTTTCTTGGGCAAATGTATACTTCAATCATGACTACGGTTATATTAGCTATAGTATTTACAATTATAGCATTTATTGTAGCAATAAGGCTTTCTAATAAAATAGGAAACCCATTAAAAGAATGTAGTGAAAGATTGAAAAAGTTAGGTGAAGGTGATTTAAATTCAGAAACTCCATTTATAGATGAAGATGATGAGATAGGTCTAGTAGCAGATGCTACAAGTAAAATAGTTAACGACCTTAGCGAAATGATAAATATTTTAACATATTCATTAACTGAAATTAGTAATGGAAATTTAGATATTGATGTGGATAAAAAAAGAGCAAGTGAGTTATTTATAAATGATTTTGAACCTCTATCAATAGCTGTATACAAAATTGTAGATAGTTTAAATAGTACTTTAACACAAATAAATGTTACAGGTGAACAAGTTTCAATGGGTTCAGACCAAGTAGCAGAAGGTGCGCAATTACTTGCTCAAGGTGCTACAGAACAAGCAAGTTCAATTCAAGAACTTTCAGCAACTATAACTGAAGTTTCAGAACAAATAAAGCAAACTGCACAAAATGCAGCAAGAGCAAAAGAAATATCTGTAAAATCAAGTATTGCTACAGATAGAGGAAAAGAGCAAATGCAAGAAATGATTATTGCAATGGATGAAATTAGCAATACATCAAATGAAATTGGAAATATAATAAAAAATATTGATGATATAGCATTCCAAACAAATATTTTAGCACTTAATGCAGCCATAGAAGCAGCACGTGCTGGAGAGGCTGGTAAAGGATTTGCCGTTGTTGCTGATGAAGTTAGAAATCTTGCTGCAAAATCTGCACAAAGTGCAAAAGATACAGCTGAGTTAATTGAAAAATCACTTATAGCAATAGAAAGTGGTACAATAATTGTTTCAGAAACTGCAAAGTCTCTTGAAGAAGTTGTTTATAGTTCACAAAAATCAGCAGAAGTTATACAAGAGATTGCAGATGCAAGCAATGAACAAGCACAGCATATCAATCAAGTAAATATTGGTGTGGAACAAATATCTGTAGTTGTACAGACTAATTCAGCAACTGCTGAAGAAAGTGCTGCTGCAAGTGAAGAGTTATCAAGCCAGGCTCAAATGTTAAAACAACTTATTGGTAAATTTAACTTAAAAGATGAACAAGGCAAATACTTTGATAGCAAAATGCTATTTGATAGTGAAGAATTCTAAGTATAAATTTATAGTATATTTTTTGTAATATATAATCGTGGATATTATTCAGGCGAATCGTCTCCACCATTGAAATCCACAAAAAGAATTGATTATTAAATCAATTCTTTTTTGTTTTAAAGATATTAAATTCGAAATATGTACTAATATAGTTTATAGCAAAGAGATTTTAATAAGAATTTTTTGATTATGTTACATAAAAGAGTAGAATGCATCCCTAAGAATAAGTATATGTATACAGTAATAGGATTGGATGATGTGGATTATGATGATTAGTTACAACGTATAAAAGATATTGCTATAGATTACTATGAAGTATATATACCGGTAAAATAAATTTATTAACAAAATATTATTGATCTGTGTGTTACACACAGATTTATTATTTTATTAAGGAGTGATAAATATGAATTTGACTATAAATAATATTAACAAAAATAACTACAAAGAAATATTAGACTTAAAAGTCTCTAAAGAGCAAGTGAATTTTATTGAAACTGTAGGGGAGTGCCTAGAAGAAGCAAGCGAAGATTCTAAATGGAGACCAGTTGGTATATATGATAAAGACATAGCTATAGGATTTGCAATGTATGCTTTATTTTTAAATGAAGGTAAAAATGGAAGAGTGTGGCTGGATAGATTTTTAATTTCATATGAGCATCAAGGCAAAGGGTATGGAGAAGTTGGAGTTAAGCTTTTAATAAATCATTTATATAAAGAATATGGTTATAAGAAAGTATATTTAAGTGTATATGACAATAATAAAGCTGCTGTAGCTTTATATAAAAAAATAGGGTTTAAATTTAATGGAGAAGTTGACATAAAAGGTGAGAAGGTAATGGTAATAAACAGTTTCAAAAAATAAGAAAGAACTAAATTGATTTTTACTAAAACATATCAATTTAGTTCTTTTTTATGTGTGAAATAGGCGATATATGAGCATATATCAAAGATATTCAAAGGTGCATGGAACTTAATGAACCCCTGTATACCGAATGGTATGCACAGTGGAGTGAGAGAGGGTACTAAATAAAAGAATTATTTAAATCCTACTCGATTATTATAGGGTAGTATTATATAGCGTCCGATATATCAGATTCTTTCGGAGTACAGCTTGACATAGGAACAGTGTTTACTCTAGGAGTAATAACTACAGAAATAATTATTAAGATGCCGCTTAAAATCCACGGTTTAAATCCAAATTGATGCATTAATAAATTAGATCCAGAAAGTATAACCAAAGCATACTTAATCAAAAATAAAATTGCATTTTTAGAAAGTTTCTTAATTGAAGTTATTCTCAAATATAGCATAAACATTCTAATACCAATAAAGGCTAACATAATCCCGATAAAATCTTGAATCAAATAATAATAATGAAATTCCATAATAAACTCCTCCTCACCTTACACTTGTATTATCTAATATATCTTTTCTATATAGTTTCTACTATTTGTAATTCTTTAAGTTCTTCATCTGTATAGGTTTTCATGGTAAATCCAGTGACCCCATATATGAATGATATTATAGGTGTTATCCAATTTAAGAAACAATAAGGTATAAAATCAAATGGACTAACACCTAATGTCTGACTACAGAAGACAGCGTTAGAGTTCCAAGGAATTAATGGAGCGCCAAGTGTTGCTGTATCTTCTATTATTCTAGATAAATTTTCAGGTTTCAAGTTAAATTCTTTATATAAAGGAGACATTACAGTTCCAACAAATACTGATGTAAACATCATAGAAGAGCTGAATGAGTTTGCAAAGTAGCTAACAAGGAAAGTAGATCCAACTAATTTAGTTCTAGAATTACCTATTTTATTGATCATAGGTTGTAATAGTACTTCTAAGAAGCCAGTTTTTTGTAATATACCAGCTATTAGGAATACTATAAATACTAATAATACAGTTTCTGCCATACTCATTATACCACCACGGTTTAATAGCTTGTCAGCATAAACAAGTCCAGTTTCTATTGAGTATCCATTAAGCATACAATTTAATAGATCACCTATTTTTGAACCTTCTTGAACAATAGCGATAACTCCCCCCATAACAGCAGAAGATAATATAGAAACAATAGGCGGCTTTTGTAAAAGCAACATTCCTAATAAGAATAATATAGGTAACATAGCCACAAATCCAACATGGAAGTTAGAATTTAAAACTTCCTTTACTTGATTTATTTGATTGTAATCTATAGTATTGTTAGCATATTTAAACCCTATAACCGTATATAAAACTATACATATTATGTAAGATGGTCCAGTTGTGTATACCATATGCTTCATATGAGTTATAACATCTGTTTTACAAACAGCAGCAGCTAAGTTTGTAGAATCTGATAATGGAGACATTTTATCTCCAAAGAATGATCCAGATATAATCGCTCCAGCTATAAGTCCAGCAGGTATACCCATACTAGTACCTATACTCATCATTGCTATACCAGAAGTTCCTAAAGTTCCCCAAGAAGTCCCTGTAGCTACTGATGTAAGAGAACATATTATTAGTGTTGTAAGTAAGAAATACTTAGGTGTTATTATTGTAAGTCCACTGTAAACAACTGTTGGAATAGTACCAGCTGCAATCCAAGTAGCAATTAATGCACCAACTGAAAGTATGATTAAATTAGATTGGAAGGCATCTTTACCAACTTCAAACGCAAATCCCTCTATTTCGTTGTTAGTGTATCCTAATTTCATAGATGCCGGAACAACTATTAACCAAGATAGTAAGAACATAGTTGTTATAGAGGCATCAAATGCAACTATACCAACTGTAGTTAAACATATAACAGTAAGCATTACTAAGGCTGCAAATCTGAAAGTGGGTTTTCTTTTTTCTACATTTTTATTCATGATATAATTTCCTTTCGATTTATAATGTATTTATTTAGAGTTAAATTAAAGCTATTGGGTTTATAAATTCTAATCAATTAAATTTTAGTGGCTGCACTAGTTGGAGTAGTGCAGCAAATTTTTATAAAGATGTTATAGATTTTTCTATTCTTACTAAAGCTTCTTCAACCATTGATCTAGGACAAGCAAGATTTATTCTTTGGAATCCATTTCCACCTAATCCGAAAGAAGTACCTTGGTTTAGTGCAACTTTACCTTTTTCAATTAAAACGTTTGCTAGCTCTTCATCACTTAATCCAAGTTCGCTGAAATCTACCCATAATAAGTAAGTTCCTTCAGGCTTTTTAACTTTAAGAGCAGGCATCTTTTCTTCGATGTATTTTATAGCAAAGTCTACATTACCTTCTAAGTACTCAAGGAATTCATTCAACCAATCTTCTCCTTGATTGTAAGCAGCTTCTGTAGCAACTAAACTGAAAGAGTTATTTCTTCTAATATCTATTCTAGCAAAAGCTGAATCTAACAATTTATAATCTTCTTCGTTAGGTAAAACTACGTAAGATGTTTGTAATCCTGCAATATTAAATGTTTTAGTAGGAGCCATACAAGTTATAGTATTTTGTTCAAACTCTTCACATATTGATGCAAAAGGTATATGTTTGTGACCTTTGAATATTATATCACTGTGTATTTCATCAGAGATAACCTTTACATTATTATTAAGACATATATCACCTAATCTTTGTAACTCTTCCTTTGTCCAAACTCTACCTACTGGATTATGAGGGTTACAAAGTATAAATAATTTTACATCCTTTATTTTAAACTCTATATCTTCGTAGTCCATAACATAGTTTCCGTCTTCTAATTTTTTAAGAGGGCTTATAACTAATTCTCTGCCATTATCTTTAACAACACTATTAAATGGGCTATAAACTGGTTCTTGTATCATTATTTTATCATTTTTATTAGTCATCTCTTGAATTAAGATGCTTATAGTAGGTATAACCCCAGGGCTATAAACTAACCATTCACTTTTTATATTCCAATCATATCTTCTAGAAACCCAATTTACAATGGATTCATTATAAGAGTTAGGTCTAGTTGTATAACCATAGATACCTTGTTCTAGCCTTTCTCTTAAAGCATCTATTATGCAAGGAGCAGTTTTAAAGTCCATATCAGCTACCCACATAGGAAGAAGATCATTAGTTCCGTATTTTTTATCCATTTCTGACCATTTTGCTGCAAAGTTATTACTTCGATCGATTACTTTATCAAAATTATAATTCATAAATATAATACCTCCAATAATTTATGTGTATGCTTTAATATAAAGCAATATCCATGCCAAAATTAAATTTAGAAATCAAAAAATAGGGCAAAAATTAGCATATATGTTGAAATTTAAACAAAAAAAACAAACAACTATATTTTATTATAAAAATAAAATTAAAATA
>NZ_JBXKIW010000003.1:0-10687 GCF_056995035.1 Romboutsia sp.
ATGGTAGTAGGTTTTGTAGGTGGATTACTTGCAAATCAAAGTAAATCAGGATTTTTAGGAGCTTTAATTGCAGGTTTTATAGCAGGATATTTAGTATTAGGACTTAAAAAATTATTTAGTAATTTACCACAGTCACTTGATGGCATAAAGCCAGTACTTTTATTCCCTCTATTTGGAACACTTTTAATAGGTATAATAATGACATTAGTAGTTATACCACCAGTGGTAGTTATAAATAATACAATGGTAACATTCTTAAATGGACTTGGTGGAAGTTCAAAAATAGTATTAGGGATAGTATTAGGTGCTATGATGGCAATAGACATGGGTGGACCTATAAACAAAGCAGCATATGTATTCGGTGTGGCATCACTTGAGGCAGGTCAATTTGAAATAATGGCAGCAGTAATGGCTGGAGGAATGGTACCACCACTTGCAATAGCTTTAGCTACGACATTCTTTAAAAATAGATTCACAAAAGAACAAAGAGAATCAGGAAAAGTTAACTATATAATGGGATTATCATTCATTACAGAAGGTGCAATACCATTTGCAGCAGCAGATCCACTTCATGTAATACCAGCATGTATAGTAGGTTCTGCAACAGCAGGAGCATTAAGTATGTTATTTAATGCATCACTTCGTGCACCTCATGGAGGGATATTCGTAGTACCGGTAGTTTCTAATCCTTTAGGATATTTAGGTGCTATAATAATAGGTTCAGTAGTAGGAATGGCACTTTTAGCAGTTTTAAAGAAACCTTTAAATAAAGAAGTATAAATAAGAGATTTACGTTAAAAGTAGATAACTAAAAAATATAGTAATAGATATAAAGTTTCTGCGATACAATTATAATTTATAAAAAATCAGTTATTAGAAATAATATAAGAAAACCTATAAAATTAGAACTAAAGTTCTAATTTTATAGGTTTTTATATTTTAATAGATGCTTTAGTATTTAGGTTTCTGATTTTATAAATTGTTTCAAATAATTATCCATAGAATCACAGACTTTCTTAGCATCTACGACAGCCTGTATAACGGTTTTAGCACCGTTAGTAACATCACCACAAGCATATACACCTTCTCTAGTGGTAAGACCTGCTTCATCTGTTAAAAGAAGTCCACCTTTTTTAACATCAAGACCTTTATTATTTATAACAATAGTGTTTTTAGGGACTTGACTTATAGCAATCAAAATACTATCACATTCATACAGTTCTTTACTATCAGGTATTGTAACTAAAGATGTAGAACCATCTTCATTTACAACCTTTTTAGTACATTCAAATATTATACCTTCATCAACTATTTCAACAGGAGATTTAAATGTTTCAAATAAAATTCCTTCTTCTTTAGCCTCAGATATTTCATGTTTAGTGGCACTCATATCCTCAAGATCACGTCTATAAGCTACGTAAACTTCTTTAGAACCAAAATACTTAGCACTTCTAGCAGCATCCATAGCAACATTTCCAGCACCTATGACAACAACTTTATTTCCTAGGTCATATCTATTAGGAGTTCTTAGATAATCTATAGCATAATGAACATGTCCAAAAGTTTCACCTTTTATATTTAATCTTTTAGGATTCCAAACTCCTGTACCTATGAATATTGATTTATATCCATCTTCAAATAATTTACTTAAAGTAACTACAGGACCTATTAAAGCATTTAGCTTAATTTTAACACCTAATTCTTTTAATCTTTTCTCTAACAAATCAACATTAAATCGTGGCAATCTGAAACTTGGAATACCGTAAGTTAAGATTCCACCTATTTTTTCATTCTTTTCAAATATAGTAACATCATACCCACGAGTAGCCAAATTTAAAGCTACAGTAATACCAGCAGGACCGGAACCTACTACAGCGACTTTAATTTTATTTTGATTAGACTTTTGTAGCTTTATATTTTCTAAGTACTTAGTAGATATTTCATATTCTATATCATGAAAATGTACAGGATCTCCCTTGATACCTTTTATACAGTTACCTCTACATTGATCTTCGTGAGGACAAACTACTGCACATATAGCGGATAAAGGGTTATTCTCAAATAAAATTTTACCAGCTTCTTCAAATTTACCTTCTTTATACAAACTAATTATTTGGGGAATAGGGGTGTCTATAGGACAATTTTTTTGACACCTAGCATTCTTACAGATAATACATTTATTAGCTTCATTTAAATTATTAAGCATGATCTCACCTACCTTTATGACAAATTTTAGCATAATAATACAACCTTTTTTAATATTATAACAAAAATCATGATATATATAAATATTATTGCCATTAAAAAATAAAAAGCATTCAATTAGTTTACTAATACCATATATTTTAGTAATATAATATATGACATAATACTCACAACACTTTAATATTGACTAGTTTTAGGGAGGAATAAATAATTGATAAAAAATTTTATTAATCGTGTAAAAAATTTAGTGGAACAAAACAAAGATGATAAAGAATCTATTGAAAAATTAGATAAAGTAGAGGAAATAGAACTTATACAAGAGAATGAAGAAGTTATAGAGTCAAGTGATAAAAAAAATATAGATGAAGAAATGGTAGATAGTGAAGCAATTATAACTGAAGTAATTGAGACCGATGAGGGATATAATTGTAATGAAATTGCTATTACGAAAGAGAAAGAAATAATAGACGAATCAGAGGAGATAGAAGTAGTAGAAGAAACAATAAATGAACTAGAAATAACAGAAGAAGATGAAGAATACATAAAAGAAATAAAAATAAAAAGAGGAAAAAGCATCATAGCAATAGATGTATATACAAAAGAGCCACAAGTTTTTAAAACTCATAAGGAGTGTAGTAAAAAGCTTAAAATACCTGTAGAATATATACAAGAAAACTTAAAATATGGATATACAGATTATTTAGGGGAAGCTATAAAATACCTAAGTAAAGAATTAGATTTATCTGAGGAAGAGGATATAAATTATTTAGAAAATATCAAGACACCATCTCAAATTTTAACTTCATTAAATAATAAAATCTTTACAATTAAGATGTCAGATGATAAAAGAGATGAAATTTTATGCAATGAGAAAATTGAACCAATAAAGATGCATTATGTATTTGAATGTATAGATGAAGAGTATGATGATTACTTTAAAAAATATAAGTCTATAATCAAAAGAGGTGGAAAGAAAAAGATAGAACTAGTAGACAAAAAAGGGGAAGTTATAGAAATATTTAAATCATTAGATGAATGTGCAACATTCATTAATAAAGAAAAAAATGAAGTAGTCGATATGCTAAAATACAAAGAAACAAAAGTTGGAAGAAATGAGATAAGATATAGCTTAAGAAATATTTAAATTCATATTAAATTCATAACACTTTCATTTATGATTCACACATTCAAAGTAAATATAAGGTAATATAAAATTATAAGCAATAATAAAGTAAATATAAGGGAGGACAGAAATGTCAGAAGATAAAAATCTAAATCAAAGTAACGAAGAAAAATTAAAGGATGAACTAGTAAGCAATGAAAATGAAGTAAAGCCAGAGGTAGTTAATGAAAAATCAAAAAATAATATAAAGGCTATAGCTATAACGGCAGTTGTCGGAATATTATGCTTAGGTGTTGGATTTACAATAGGAAAAGATGAAGGAAGAAAATTACCAGCAACACATAAACATTATAGTAGTAGCAAAGTAATAGCAACATTAGGGGATACAAAAATAACTGAAAAACAACTTAAGCAAAAAATGGAAACTGTGTTTTACATAAATGGAAAACAAAAAATGACAGATGAGCAAATAAAGTCATATGAAGAAAGTATGATAGATTATATGACAACTACAGAAGTATTATACCTTGAAGGTCAAAAGGAAAAAATTAAGGTAAGTAAAGAAGAAATAGAATCTGAGTATGCAAGTTTAGTACAAAGTATATCTCAACAAACTGGAATAGCAGAAAAAGATTTTCTAAGTCAATCTAAAATATCTAAAGAAGAATTAGAAAAAGAAGTAGAAAAAGAATTAATAGCGACAAAATATATGGCACAAGCTTCAGAAGTAAGTGATAAAGAAGCTAAAAATTACTATGATAAAAATAAGGATGAATTCTTAAAAGTAAGAGCCTCTCATATATTAATCTCAAATACAGATGCTAAAGGTAATCCTGTAAGTAAAGAAGAAAAGAAAAAAAATAAGAAAAAAGCTGAAGAAATATTAAAGAAAGCTAAAGCTGGAGAAGATTTCGCAGAGCTAGCAAAAGAATATTCTCAAGATAGTAGTGCTTCAAATGGAGGAGACTTAGATTTCTTTGGAAAAGGCCAAATGGTAGAACCGTTTGAAAAAGCTGTATTTTCATTAAAAACAGGAGAAGTAAATAAAGATGTTGTAGAAAGTCAATTTGGATATCATATTATTAAAAAAACTGATGAAAAACAAGGTGATTTTGACGCTGTAAAACAAGAATTAAAAGATAAATTATCTCAGGATAAGCAAAATAATTTAGTAGCTGATTTAGTTGAAAAATATAATTTAGATGTAAAAGATAGATAAATATAAAAAATACTCTAGGGTTTCCTAGAGTATTTTTTATATTTATTTATAATATTATATAGTGCATCAGGATTTTCGTTTATTCACTTATCGATTTTATATTATTAGCTATACAGTTTATAATTATAATATTTTAGAATATAAATTTAGAAAAATGTTTTAATGTAAATTATTTATCAAATGATACTTTAAAAAATAATATTCAATAAAAAAATATATGAATTTAGTAAATAATCATAAAAACTATTTTAATCGTAAAATAATTTATATATAATAAGGCTAATGATTAGATTTTAATTTAATGGATTATAATTAAAAAGATAAATTATAAAAATTATGTTCTTAGCAATATTTAAGATATGAGGATTTCACAATTTCAATATTAAATATATCTAAAAAAACTAGTTATTTTAGAGGAGAATTATATAAACAAAAGGAATTACTAATAATAGAGACAACATATAAAGTTTAATAAAGAGAGATTAATATATCAGTTTAATATATAAGTTAGAAAAGAGAGATTAATATATATTATAGGTGAAATTAATAGTCACAAAGGATGTGGTTAAATGAGAACTATAAGAAATAAAAAATATAGAAAAATACTCATATTAATATCTATACCTATACTAATGATTGCACAATATTACCTTTTTAAAGTGGGGATTTTACGACCAATGGTAAAAGGAGTAGAGCTTAATATAGAAGAAGGAGACTATGTAGCAGATATAGATCAATATGTAATAAAATTAAATGATAAAGTAACACTATCAAGTGGAGATTACATATCTATACCATCATATGCTAAGGATCCTAATATATGGTTCAATGTACTAGATAATGCTGGAACCTTAAAAATAGAAGGTAATAAGCTAATTGCAGTTAAGGAAGGTATTTCTGCAGTTGGTATTATGAAAAATTCAAGAGTGTTAAGAAAAATAAATGTTAAAGTTATAGACCCAAATGTTCAATATGTAGAAGCAAAATTAGATAATAAATTAGAGTATGTAGGCGATACAGCTCAAATAAGTTCAATAGTTGAAGTGGACTATGACAAATTTAAAGAAAAAGAAAAAGCTACTTATGAAAGTAGTGATCAAAGTATTATAAAAATAACTGGAAATAAAATAGAAGCTATTGGAGTAGGGAAAGCTAAGATTTATGCAAAAGCGAAGGATAAAGAAGATGATTTAGAATTTAATATAAAGGCTAAAGTTTCTAAAATAGATATACAGAATGTGATAGAGATAAAAGTTGGACAAGAAAAAAAATTAAATCCTAAAATAATAACAAAACCTACAGGATTAAAACATCCTAAAGTTGAATATGAATGGGTTGGAAGAAAGCTAAATGTACAAAAAGCTATAAGGTTAGACAATAATGGGACTATAGTAGGGATTAGAGAAGGAGAAGACAAAATAAAGATAACTTGTGATGGTAAAAGTAAAATAATTACTATTAAAGTAGTTGAAGAACCTTTAACAAATCGTAAGATAGAAAACTTAGAAGTAAATTATGATGTGATAGATAATAAATTACAAATATCACTTGAATGGGATTATATAGAAGGTATTTTAGATTATGAAATTAATTTAAGAAATAACTCATTAAAAGAAAGAGAATTCAAAGTAGTTAAATCCATAAGAGTAGATGAAAAAGAAGTTATATCATCTAAGAGAATAAAGGCGACAATAGAAGTGGATTTAATTGATGGTAAGATTCCAGATGTAAGTATGAAGGTAGTAGGGAAAACTAAATTTGGAACAACAAATCCAAGTAACATTATAAACATAAAACCACCTAAAGAAGATATAGAAGAGAATATACAAGACTTAGAAGTTAAAGAGTTACAATTCTATATAGATGAGGAAAATAATGTTGCTAAATTTAACTGGAATGCTATAAATATAAAAAATGTACAATATAGTGTTTATATAAAAAATAATTTAGCACAAGACAGTGGGTTTGTACTACTTGAAAGTGGAATACAATCAAATGAATATATAATGAAACTTGAAGACGGAGAAATAGATATAGATATATATGTAAAAGCAAATCAAGGAGCAAAATATTCTAAAGATAGTAATGTAGTAAATGTAAAAATAGAAAGTATAAATGAAAATATAGATACAGATCAAAACCGTTAAACATAAACCTAGTAATAAAGTACAGTATAAATACATATAAGTAGATATACTGTACTTTAGGGGAGATGTTATTTTGATAAGAAGACATGAACAAATAAATAAAGCATCTAAAGATTTAGCTGAAGACGCTTTTAAAGCATACACAGGAAAAAAAGATTATAAAAGGGCTATAGAGATTTACAGTATATTAGCAACTTATACATGTATTCCTGAGAGTATATCTGATTTCTCTAAAAACATGCTAGGTAGACTTAACAAAAAAATAGAAGAAAATACGTAAGACTATAATCTCGCATATTAACAATATGCGAGATTTATTATTTTAAAAATATCAAAAATAGTGGATAAAATCGATAAAATATTGCTTGAATATTTACTTTACTTGAAAATATATTATATATATGGTAATATATATTTTAAAACAAAATGAATTTGCAAGTGCATATTCATTCGTGAAAAAAAAAAATCTAAATTAAAAATTTACAAAATATTTCAAAATATAATCACATAAGGAAAGGGGGAGTACTAAGGAAGTAACACCTTAGTATACAACTTATGAATGAACAAACTAAAATCTCTTTAGAAAGAGCAGCACAACTAAAATCAAGAATAGAAGACTATATTAATATTAAAGATTCAATCCCAAAAGGAATTGAAAAAGAAAACGAAATAAATAAAAGAAAACAGCATATATTAAATATATTAGGAGCAACAGAAGAAAATTGGAATGATTATAAATGGCAATTATCAAATAGAATAACAGATGCAGATACTTTATCAAAGATACTTAAATTAACAGAAAATGAAATAAATCACATCAAAGAAGTTCAAAGCCAATTCAGATGGGCCATCTCACCATATTATTTAAGCTTAATAGATCCAGACGATATATATGATTCGATAAAATTAATGTCAATACCATCACATATAGAATTAGACAATTCACAAGAAGATTTAGACCCAATGGGTGAAGAATTCACAAATCCAGCAGGAAGTATAACAAGAAGATATCCAGATAGATTAATAATAAATGTAACAAATGAATGTGCAATGTATTGTAGACATTGTCAAAGAAGAAGAAATATAGGACAAGATGACTGTCATAACAGCAAAAAGGTTATACAAGAGTCTATAGACTATATTAGAGAAAATAAAGAAATAAGAGATGTACTTATAACTGGAGGAGATCCATTAACATTAAAAGATGATATGTTAGAGTGGATAATCAGTGAAATTAGAAGTATAGAACATGTTGATTATATAAGATTAGGAACTAGAACACTAGTTACAATGCCACAAAGAATTACAGACGAGTTTTGTGATATGATAAAGAAATACCATCCAATATATATAAATACACACTTTAACCATACAATGGAGATAACTAAAGAAACTAAAGAGGCTTGTGCTAAATTAGCTAATAGTGGAGTTCCATTAGGAAATCAAGCAGTGCTTTTAAATGGGGTTAACAATGATAAATATGTAATGAGATGTTTAAACCATGAATTACTTAAAATAAGAGTTAAGCCATATTATATATTCCATAGTAAACATGTAAAAGGAACTGCTCACTTTAATACATCTGTAGATGCAGGTTTAGAAATTATGGAATATTTAAGAGGTTACACATCAGGAATGGCAATACCAACATATATAATAAATGCACCAAAAGGAAAAGGAAAGACTCCATTATTACCACAGTATTTAATATCAAAAGGAACAGACTATATAATGATAAGAACGTGGGAAGGTGAAGTTATAAAGGTAGAAGACACACCAGCTGTTGATATAAAAAATAGGATAGAAAATAGTATAAGATAAATTCAAATAATTAGTTGTAATAAAAGAGAGTGGAACAATTTTAAATATATTATTATAGATATAGGTTAGATAGTCTAATATGACTATCTAACCTATATCTTTTTTTATATTGTACAATCTAAGAATTAGTAACTAATTCAAGATATCCACTTGGATGGAAGAAATAAATGCTACAAGTAGTTTTGTCAACAAAGTATCCTATATCAGTTTCAACATTTGGTAAGAAAACATACCCCTGAAGATTTTTAGATTTTAAAGTCTCAAATTGGCTAGCGTCTCCTTGATAAATATAATCTACTTTATTATTATATTTCAAAAGAAGTTCTTTTGCTTCTTCTACTGTTAATTGTTTATGGTCAATTGAAATGCTGTTATAAGAAGATTGTGCAAATATCAATTGTGACATTGGTTTAGTTAAAAACAAGCATGTACATAAAATAAATGAAACTATAATTGCTTTTTTCATAATATACCATCCTTCATAATTATATTAAGATACTAGTTTATTTAATGAATAAAACAAATTCTATATAACTATAATATCTATATATAAATATTACCATAAACTACAATAAATATAACAGTTACATACCTGTTACTTATAATTACAATATCGTAATTAATTTATGTAAAAAAATATAGAATAAGTAGATTATAACTACTTATTCTATATTAAGATAATAAATATTCACAAATTATAAATTCATATTATTGTGTTTGTATTCAATAAATTCACCAAGATATACTTTTATAACACCCATTATAGGAACTGATAAAATCATACCTGGTATGCCAAAGAACCCTCCACCAACAGTAACCGCAAGTATAGTTAAAAATGGACTAAGGCCTAATTGTCCACCAACTATTTTAGGCTCTATAAATGCAATTTCAATTTGTTGAACTAACAATAAATAAATTAAAGAGAATAAGGCTATGCTTGGATCATAAAATAAATTTATTAAAACAACAGGAGTCATACCTATTATTGGTCCAAAATATGGAATTAAATTCATAACACCAATTAAAATACCAAATAATAAAGAATACTTTGAATTTATGAAATAAAGTCCAATTACTGATAATAATCCAACTATAAAGGAATCAACTATTTTACCGGTAAAGTATTTTCCTATATTAGTGTTTAAAGTATGTCCAACATCTAATGTTAATTGTGCATATTTTTTACCTAAAGTAATATACAATAATTTTTCATAAAAAGAAAAGAAGCTTTCCTTTTCCAAAATAATGTAAAAGCAAATTATAAATGCTAAACCAAATTGAACTATAAATTTAGATATAGAAAAAGTAGTAGTAAATATTTGTCCTAAAGATCCTATAAGTAAATTACTAATTTCAGGCATAGCAGACATAAATTTATCTCCTATTTCTTTTAAAGTATTTGGATCAACAGTTTTCAAACTATTGCCAGTTTCAATAAGAAAATTTTGAGTTTTTTCAACATATAATGGGAATTGATTAATTATATCAGCTAAGTTACTTATAATAATAGGAGCTGTAAATAATATAAAAGAAGCTAATAAAATTAGCAACATTCCATAAGTAATAAGTAGTGCAAAAATTCTTTTTAACTTTAATTTTACTTCTAAAAAATTAACAATAGGAGTAAAAATATACGCTAGTATAAAAGCTATGACAAATGGAGTAAGCAGCGACAAAAATAACTTGAATACACCAAAGAAGTATTGATAGCTATCTATAAATTTAATTAAAATATAAGACACAACTATAGTAAGTATAATGCTTAGGTAAAATCTTTTATCTTTCAAAATAACACATCCTTTTTAATTATTAATTAATATTATTAAATTGAATCAATATATGTATTATACAATAAAAATATTATTAATACATATACATATATATATAATAAAAATATTTGTAGTTATAAAAATTAATAGTTTGATAACTATAAATATTTTTTTTGAATTTATAAATCAAAAGTTGATTTTTATATGGGGGTGATTAATATAGAGTATGAAGTAGTAGCGAAATATAATGGAGATATATTAAGATTACAAAATGAGCTAGGTGTATCTGTAGAAATTTTAGGATACAACTACGCCATAATAATATCAGATTCAGAAGAAAAGATAAATCGTTTATTAGACTATTCAGAAATAGAGTATATAGAAAAGCCATTTATATTAGAAA
>NZ_JBXKIW010000004.1:0-19425 GCF_056995035.1 Romboutsia sp.
AATTGCCATTACATTGAAAAATCAAATATAGAATAAAAATATACCCTATAGAGTAGATACTGAAATAAGTATACCCTATAGGGTATTTTATTGTTAAATAATCTAATTGCATATTTCAATGTAATAAAAATGTAACTATTACTATATTAATCACATAAAATTAATATTATATTAATAAAGTAGGTAGATAAATATGATAACAGTGGCAACCTTTATAATATGCTTAGTTATATTTTTAATAGTAATAGACATATTTGCAATATTATTTAGATTAACTGGTATGAGTATAGAAAAAGCAAGATTTCAAGTTATTTCCCTTTTAACAAACACAGGATATACAACAAAAGAAAGTGAACTAATAGCACAACATCCAACAAGGCGGAAATTGGCAAGTGCTTTGATGGTAACAAGTTATGTGAGTACATTAACATTTATATCATTTCTAGTAAACATGTTATCAAAGAGCCTAATAAATGCAAAATCTATATTAGCTATTATAATATTTATAGTATGTGCAATAATGTTTTTCAAAAGTTCACTACTTGAAAAAATAGAAGATATAATAGAACACATAGTTGAAAATTCTTTATTATGGAAAAAAATTAATTCAAGATACCTAAATTTTATAACTAAGCATAAAGGATATTCTATATGCGAAGTGTATTTAAGTAAAAATTCAGATATTATAGGTGTGAGCATAGAAGAAAGTAAATTAAGCTTTATAGAAATAAAAGTACTTAGTATAGATCAGGGACATGAACTTATAAATTTCCCAAAATCAAATTATATTTTTAGAGCAAATGACAAGCTTACAGTGTATGGAAATACACATAGTATAAAACATAAATTTCATTAAGAAAGTGTATTGAATTTAAATATTAGATGATTTTAAGAAAAAATCGTACAGAAAACTAAAATGTACGATTTTTTTGATGAAAATAAAAAAGTAATATACTATATTGCAAAACAATATAGAGTGGAATATAATATAACTATATTGTAAAACAATATAGTTATAAAGGTGGTGGAAAATGTGTCATCAACTCAAATGTTAAAGGGAATCTTAAAAGGATGTTTATTAGCTGTTATTTCAGAAGGAGAAATATATGGGTATGAAATGATAGAAAAACTTTCTAATTACGGATTTGACATGATTAGTGAAGGAAGTATATATCCATTATTACTAAGAATGAAAAAAGAAGAACTAGTATTTACTAAAGAGAAAGATTCCCCTAGTGGACCTAAAAGAAAATATTATACATTGACACCAAAAGGATATGAGGAACTTAAAGAATTTATAAATGATTGGGAAAGTATGTATAAAAGTGTAAATAACTTAATTAAAGGAAAGTAAAATTATAAAAGGGAGAACGTATTATGGAAATATCTAAAAAAGGGCAAGATTTTATATTAAATCTTAATGCATATTTAATGACCACAGGTAAAAGTGATAAAGAAATAAAAGAATTTATAAAAGAAGCCGAGGCTCATCTACAAGATGGAGAAGAAAGAGGAAAAACAGTTGAAGATATTTTTGGATGTTCTCCAGAGGAATATGCAAAAGAGTTAGCAAAAGAATTTAGTTTTGACAAAAAAGAACTTACAAAAATATTATTTTTAGTTTTATTTATGATAACGAATTTTACAATAACAGGAAGCTTTGTTAGTGATGTAGTTTCATATTCATATTTAGACATGCTAACAACTTTATCATATTATGTAATAGGTTTTGGTGGTGTCATTTTTATAGTAAGAAAAACAGCATTTAAAAGCAATAAAATTCAATTTATAACTATGTGGCTGTTTTTAATGTTAGTTATGGTGATGCAAGTCTATGTGGGATTGATGCATATTAAGACAGAACCAGTTATATTTTTAAATAAGCAATTTCAACTTACTATATTTGTAGTGTCACTTATATTAGCTTTATATATTACTTTTAAATTAAGGACTTTAGCTACATTAATTCCATATGCCATAATAAATACAAAAGTTTTAGCTAATTTATTTAATTTAAATATACCTGAAGATATAAAATTTATGATATTTACAAATTTTGTACAGTATGCAATAATAGCATTACTTGTATATATTGAATTTAAATTTATATTGAAAGATAAAGATGAAGTTTAAAAATTATAGATATTAAATAGATTTTTTATTACAAGTAGATTATATTGATAAAAAAACTAGATTAAAATATTAATCTAGTTTTTTTATAGTTGTGTATTTAGATGCGAATTTTTATATGAAAATAAGTGAAAGTAATAATATTATTATAGGAAAAGCAAAGAATAACTTACCCTTAGTGCTACCAATATTTACAGTCCAACCAACACCAAATCTCTTAGTAACAAAGAATGAAGGATCATTTGGATTATTATAAATACAACCGAAAATCCATAAAGAATCTTCATCATCAACTGAATAAACAGCATCCTTACTTTTACTAGGAGACTTGTAATATAAATAAGTCTGATAAATTGCTGCTAATATAATAACAACAGTATAAGGCCACATAATAAAAGTATTTATATCACTACCATTAGCAGTAGCAATCAGTATAGTAATCAATAGAATTTGGCAAGATATATTTAAAACTAAAAAAGTAAATCCAAACATATTTAAATAATGTAAATGAGTCTTTTTACTATTATCTAGAGAAGTAGGTGAAAGTTTCGCTCTAGATTTTAGAGAAGCTATAGAAGAAATATATATTATAACTCCAGCACAAACCATAATAATTACTTGACCAAATACAACTCTAAAAGATTTTTCACTAAAGGCATCAGCAGCCCCACTAGGTCCCCAATGTGTAGGAATCATATCGGGCATAGAGCTATATTGACTTAGTGTATAAATTCCAACTAAAACAACAATTACCATAGGAATCATAAATATCATAGAAAATCCTTTTATAATTCTATTTTTTTCATTAAGAAAGTCAGTATCTAGAATAATTCTATTTTTTTCTATATCTAAATCAGAAATATTTAAAGTTAATTCACTTTTTAAAGCTTTTACCTTGTTATGAATATGAACATATACAAAAAACTGATATAAACAAAATCCTAATATAGGTAAGGTTGAGGAAGCTTCATAAGCTTTGAAAATATAAATACAAATTAAAGCAAGTATTGTAAAAGCTACAAAACCTACAGTTACCAGAGTTTTAAAGCATTTATCTAAAACCTTAAATTCGTCTTTATCAAAATAATCACTATTTAAACTAATTCCATAAAATTGTCTTTTACCACTTAATGATTGAGTAAAATAAATCAATACATAAAGTAAAAATAAGGTTGGAATATTAACAATTAAAGCTATAGTACTATTCATAATTTTTCACCCCATATTTATCAAATAATTTATTACTATAATCTAAAAATTCTTCACGAGACATACCTAAAAGATAGCTTTGTGCAACCAAAAGATCTAACATAGATTTAATTTTGTCACTATTTAAGTCATTTTTAGGTAAAGGTAAGGTATTTACAATAGCACCTTTTCTTCTATCAATGTTTATATACCCTTCATCTTTAAGTAAATTATAGGACTTGTTAACAGTATGAAGATTAACACCAATCTCCTCAGCCATATTTCTTACAGATGGTAAGGATTCATTAACTTTTAAGTCACCACTTGCTATAGATTTAATAATTTGTTCCCTGATTTGTGTGTATATAGGGACGTCACTATTAAAATCTAAATTTAAAATCATATTTAACACCTCCGCATATAAAATTAGTATGTTTATATAAAAACTATTTGTTATATATATTATATAACAAGACATGAAAGTGTTACAACTAAAATATTTTTAAATTATAAATACATATTAGTTAAATAGAAAAATAAATTAAGTAATAGTATCAATATATGGTATTATTCCTGCTTTAAGTCAATCTGAAAAACATATTCCTAATCGAGCAAGGATAGGAATAAAAAATTTAATATAAACTTAAATTATTTATAGTTATGTAATTTACTTGGATTTGACTGAAAATTAGAACTTTTATTTATATGTCGAATTTAGATGAAAAATGTTTTCTTATGTGATAATATGTAATTAATTAAAAAAAGGAGGAAAAAATTAATGAAGAAAAAATTACCCAAAGGGGCATATGGAGGCGTATCTGGAAAAGATTATGTTCCTTACATAACAGATAACTCTAAGTCAGGTGGAAACATTACAGTATTAATTATAGGACTTGTTCTAGCTGCTGTTTTTGCTGCTTCTACAGCTTATTCTGGTATGAAGGCTGGTCTTACAGTTGCAGCTGGTATTCCAGGATCTATAATAGGTTCAGCATTTGTTGGAGCATTTGCTAAGCAAAAAGGTATTCTTGGTAAAAACTTAATTCAAGGTATGTCAAGTGGTGGAGAATCAATTGCCAGTGGTATGATATTTGTTTTACCTGCTATTATTTTAATTGGTGGTCAAGTTACATTTTTAGAAGGCGTACTTGTTGGAATTGGTGGAGTATTATTTGGTATAGGAGTTTCAACACTTGTTCAAAATTATTTAATAGTTGAAGAACATGGTAGTCTTATGTACCCAGAGTCAATGGCTATTTCTGAAACACTTGTTGCTTCAGAAGGTGCAGGAGATTCTATGAAGTATATGGGAATTGGATTTGGAATCGGTGGTGTACTTACTGTATTAACAGGTTCATTCTTAAATGTAACAAACAATGTAATAAGCTACTTCGGAAGTAAGTTCTATAAGTGGAAATTACAAGTAGAAGTTAACCCACTTCTTTTAGGAATCGGGTTTATAGTAGGACTTGAAGTATCTTTAATGATGTTTGCTGGTTCTATTTTATCAAACTTTGCTATAGCACCTTTAATAGGTTACTTTACAGATATGGCTGCAGATGGAATGATGGTATGGAATAATCCTTCAATGGCAATTAATCAAATGGATGCGAATGCAATATCTGGTAGTTATGTAAAATATATAGGTGCTGGTATGATGCTTTGTGGTGGTATTATAGGTGCAATAAAACTTATACCAACTATAATAGCTTCTGTTAAAGAAACGCTTAATGCAAAATCAAGTTCTGGAAATTCTGAAGAAAATTCAGCTATGCCAATGATAATATTATTAGGTGGTGCTGTAATTGCGTTTATAGCAGGATTTGTAATTTCTGGTAATGTTGTAATGGCAGTTGTTGGAGCAATTATGTCTCTTGTATTATCATTACTATTTGTTATAGTAGCTGGACGTTTAACAGGTACTATAGTAACATCAAATCTTCCGGTATCTGGTATGACAATAGCATCATTAGTTATATTAACATTAATATTTGTTGTAATGGGATGGACTAATTTAGCAGATAACAAATCATTACTTTTATTCGGTACATTTATAGTTGTTGCTATAGCTGTTGCTGGTGGTTATACTCAATCTCAAAAAGTAACTTATATTATAGGTGGTAGTAAAAATGAAATGCAACGTTACTTTGCAATTTCTGGTATAGTAGGTGTAATCGTTGTTACAGGTACTATATTATTACTTTCAGACCAACTTAAAATTACTGGTGATAGCGCACCATTTGCATTACCTCAAGCAAACTTAATGTCAACATTGACTTCTGGTATTATGTCAGGTGAATTACCTTGGGTTATGATTATAGCTGGTGTGCTTATGGCGATTGTTTTATACTTATTAAACTTACCAATAATGACTTTTGCTATAGGATTCTACTTACCAATAGCAACAACTTCTATAATATTAGTTGGAGCATTAATCCGTGTGTTTGTTGAAAAGACTTCTAAAAATGATGTTGAAAAAGAAGCAAAAATTGCTAATGGTGTAAGTTTATCTTCTGGTCTTGTTGCTGGTGGTTCTATAATAGGTCTGTTAGGAATCATATTACAAGTATCAGGAGTTGTAAAAGCAGCTACACCAACTGGATTTGCTGCAGGAAACACAATGGCAATAATCTTATTAATAGCTTTAGTTGTATGTACAACATTACCTATTGTTTCATCTAAGGTAAAACATGATAAACAATAATAACGAAGTTTTAAATATAGTATTTAAGATTTCTGATAAAATTGAATATGAAGTGGATAAAGAAGGAATTGTAACTGTACTTGAAAAACAAGATTACAGGGTTCAAAGATTTTTTAGAAAGCTAAAATTCAAAATTCCAATGTATAAAAAAACAATATTGGATAAATATAGCAGTTGTGTATTCTTACAAATTGATGGCAGAAAAACTGTCAAAGAAATAGGTGAAAACCTAGAACTTAAATATGGTCAAGAATCTCATCCGCTTTATGAGAGATTACTTCTATTTTTAAATCATATTGAAGTGAATTGTCAATACATTGAAAAATTAAATATATAATAAAAAGTAAAATGTACCCTATAGAGTAGATTGATATGCTCCCTTTATGGTAAACAGTTTAAATAACAAAACTGTTACCGCGAAGGGAGTATATTTTTATGGATAATGAAAGAAATACAACTGAAGGATTAAAAATATTTATAAAATTTTAAATATTATATAAATAAGGTGGTACTGTGAAATATAACTTTGAATATAAGAGATACCAAATATTAATACTGATAAAAGTATGAATATTTTTATAGTATCATAAATAAAGAATTAGATACTTCCCCCAATCCTAGAAGTAACATCTAAATTTAATACATTTTTTACGAATGATGTAGTTAAATTAGAGATCTACTTCATGCCTAAAATTTGAGTTGTAAAAAAATCAAATATACACATAGACAAACCCTCCTAAATATAAAATCAAAATTTATTGATTAAATAATAAAGATGCTTTCACATCTCTATTATATATCATACATCAAAAAAAATTGATTTGATACTGTTTTTAAAAATTTTTATAAAAATATTTTATTTATAGTATCTAAAGTTAAAACACTTTCTAAAATATCTTTATTTATAGAATAAAAATTCCACTTACCTTTAGGAATTTTATTAATTAAATTAGCAGAAAGTAAAAGTTTTAAATGATATGATAGTTTAGATTGAGATAAATTAGCTATATTAGTTAATTCACATACACAAATACTTTCAGTAGTACTTATTTTCTTTAAAATTTCTATTCTAATCGGGTCAGATAATGCCTTGAAAATTAAGTTTAAGTCTATGTTGTTGTTCATCAGATTACCTCCAAGCTTCTATATAGATATTATAACAAATTTTTCAAAATACATAAAAAAATATTTTTAAAATTTTAAATGCTATTTTAAGGATAATTATTTACAAGCGGATAATTTATAATCTCTTAGCATTACAAAAGATTATTTTTATTAGAATCACTAGTAAAATCAAATAGATATAAAATAAGAACTTTTAGTATAAGTATAATAAGATTATAATAATAGAAAAAATATGGTAAACTTATATAATCATGATAATAGTACTTATTTAAATGGAGGTGATTTATTTGCAACTTCAGCAACTAAGATACTTAATAGAAGTAGCAGAAACTGGGTCTATGAATAAGGCTGCACAAAATTTATTTATATCACAACCTAATTTAAGTAACTCTATAATGAGCTTAGAAGAAGAATTTAATATAAAAATATTTGATAGAACAAATAGAGGTGTAGAAATTACAAAAGAAGGAAAAAATTTTTTAGCACATGCAAAATTTATTATAAATCAAGTTAATAATGTAGAAAATATATATAATAATTTATCTAAAGAAAAGACTTTTGTATTACAAATATCTAGTGCAAAAGTATTTAATTTAGCAAATATATTAATTGAAATTTATAATAATGTTGATTGTAAAAATATAAAAATATCTTTAAAGGAAACTCATAAAGAAAATGTTATAAAAGATGTAGCTAATATGGATTCAGAGATAGGGATGCTTATATTGTCAAATATCCAAGAAAGATTATGGAGAAACATACTAGAAGTAAATAAGTTAGAGTTTAATGAAATAGCTAAAGATAAGCTGTATATTTATGTAGGTGAAAATAACCCATTATATAATAAAGATGTAATATATACTCATGAACTAAAGGATTTTATTTGTGTAAATTTAGTGGAGGATCAAGTATCATCATCTATTTATAGTATAGAACTAGATTCACTCAATATTTTAAATAAAGATAGGGCTATATATTTAAATGACAAGGAAACTATAGCTCATTTCATATTAAAAACAGATGCATATTCATTAGGCTCAGGATGGAGTAGTGTAGATAAAAGGGAAGGTATAAAGGCAATACCTTTTGCTGATGATAGTATAGATTTTAGTATTGGATGGATTAAAAGGAAAAGAGAAGAATTATCAAATGAAGCTAAAATGTTTTTAGAAATAGTATCAGATAATATTAAAAAACAAAAAACTGTTATATAAAATAGTTATAACGTGTAATAAAATATACATATTAACGATAAACTCCCAGTTTTGATAAGATAATAATATAAAAGATGGGAGTGATAAAAATGAGTTTAAGCGAAGATAAAGCTAAAATAATGGAAGATGATAATATTGGAAAGGTAATATGGAAATTTGCTATACCAGGTATAATAGCAAGTCTTATAAGTGCAATTTATAATATTGTTGATACTGCTTTCGTTGGAATGTTAAACAATACATTAGCAATGGCTGCTGTATCTATTGTATTTCCACTATTTATATTAATAAATGCTATAGGGCAGATGATAGGCGTTGGAGCATCTTCTTATATAGCTAGATTACTCGGATCTAAAGATAAAAATGAAGCTGATGCTGTAGCAACTACTGCAATAGTTTCATCTTTATTTTTAGGAGCTATATTTACAATCTTAATATTAGTATTTTTAGAACCGATATTAAGATTACTAGGAGCAACTGATACTATAATGCCTTATGCTATAGATTATGCAAAGCCTATCGCTATAGGAGCAAGTTTGCCTATAATGATGCCTACATTAGCAAATATTATAAGATCAGAAGGTAATACAAAACTGAGTGCAGTTGCAGTTGCGCTAGGAGCTGCTATAAATATAGTATTAGACCCTATATTAATGTTTAATTTTAATATGGGAGTAGTTGGAGCATCATTGGCAACAGTAATTAGTCAAGCAATATCTGTATGTTTATTAGCATCATATTTTCTAAGAAAGAAAAGTTATCTTAAATTAGAAATTAAGAATTTTAAGTTATCAAAGGCTATATATAAAGAAATAATTTCTGTTGGGACTGCCACTTTTTTAACTCAAGCGCTTATAAGTATTTCTATGGGTCTCTTAAATATAGCATCTAAGCCATATGGAGATTCACTAATAGCTTCTTTTGGGATTTCTTTAAAATTATCATCATTAGTTATTTTTGTAGTTATGGGTTATAATCAAGGTTTTCAGCCTATAGCAAGTTATAATTATGGTGCAGGTAATTATGATAAATTAAGAAAAGCTATAAAAATATCTATAAAAAGAACTACTATATTTTCAAGCTTAGCAACAATAGTTCTTATGATATTTGCAGAGCCTGCTATAAATTTATTTAGTAATGATAGTAGTGTTATAGAAGTTGGAGCTAAGACTTTACGAGCAACTCTTTTAATGTATCCTTTCTTAGGATTTACACAATTATATGCTACATTATATCAATCATTAGGGATGTCAAAAGAAGCTTTAATAGTTGGAACAGCTAGACAAGGAATTTTCTTTATTCCTTTTGTATTTATACTTCCTAGGTTATTAGGTATGAATGGAGTTTTATATACTCAAGCATTATCAGATTTGTTTACTGTTATTTTAACAACATATTTTGCTTATAAAACTAATGAGATGTTAAAATTAAAAAATGAAGAAGATAAACATATAAAAACTAATACAATTGAAGTTTTATAGAAAACTAAATACTAAATATATAAATAAAAAGTAAACTTCACTAGATTACAATAGAGTGAGGTTTATTTTTGTATAATTGATAATCATAAAATAAATATAGCACTTGTTGTTAATTATAATGATATAAGTAATCAAAAATCTCAATATGTGGTAAAATAATATATTATTAATAATAAGGAGAAGAATATGTTTTGGTTTTCAGATAGTAAAAATAAGACTAATGATAAAATAGATAAATATGACCAACTAGAAAAACTAGTATGGGATTTTTTCATGGAAGAAATACCAAGGTTAGGATTTGAACAAAGAGAAGGACAAGAAGACATGGCCCTTGATATTTGTTATAGTATAAAAGAAAAAAAGCATACAATAGTAGAAGCTGGAGTAGGTATAGGTAAATCTTATGCCTATATTGTGCCACTTCTTTATTACAATATGCTATTTAATAAGCCAATATTAATAGCAACCTCTACAATAGCACTTCAAGAGCAGTTAATAAAAGATGTTAAAAAAATATGTTCATACATAAAGCACAGACCAGAGATAATACTTGCAAAAGGTATGACTCATTTTGCATGTAGAAAAAGGGCTGATGAATATTTCAAAGATAATGATGAAATAAATGAAGAAGATGAAATATTTTATAAATATATAGAAAATGGAACAGTTGATAGAAGATTTATAAACTTAGATATAAATGATGATATGTGGGACAATGTATCTATAAAAACAACAGACCATAGTAAATGTGAGTATTTTAAAACTTGTAGGTTTATGAGACTTAGAAATGATATGCTAGAAACTAAGGGTGTTATACTTTGTAACCAAGACTTACTAACAGTACATTTTCAAAAGTTGAAAAAATGTCAAAAAGGGTTGTTAAGTGATGATATAGATTTAATAGTCATTGATGAAGCTCATAATTTAGAAGACAAAGTTAGAAACTCTCTGATAGAAGGCTATAGCAAAAATAGTATCAAAAATTTAATAAAAGAATCTAGAAATAGTATAAAAAAGGTAAGTATAAAAAATAGTTTAAGTTTAGAAATTAAAAATATAAATGATATTTTAAACATGCTATTTTTAAAATTAAGTGATCAAATTAAAACTCAATTAAAGGAAAATACTAATTTAAAAAATAACGACATGGAAAGATTTTTTATAGATATTGATAGTATAAAAGATTTAATTTTAAAATTACAAAGATATATTAAAGTAATACATGATAAAGTACAGTTTTACAGTGATAATAATTTAAGTGAAGAAATAGTAGAAAGTATAGAAAACTTAGAACTATTCTTAAGTAATATATTAGAAACAAATTCTAACAACTTATTTTGGATGGAAAAAAACAAAGGTATAGAAGTTTTCTCTTGCCCTAAAAACATAGACCAAGAAATAAGAAAGCTATATTTTGATAAAACAAAAACTACCATATTAACATCAGCAACAATAGCAGATAAAAACAAAGGTAGTGAAGAAGAAAAATATGAGTATTTTATAAAAAATACAGGTTTTAAAGTTGAAGACGGATTTTTAGCAGTGCAAAAGTATTCTCCATTTGAATACAATGAAAATGCCATGATATATTACGTTGAAAACATGCCTCATCCAACTTATGAAAGAGATATTTTTATTAAAAAAGGTGTAGAGGAAATAATAAAACTACTAAAAATAACAAAAGGTAAAGCTCTAATACTATTTACATCAAAAAGTGATTTAAATGAAGTATATAATATATTAAAGAAAAAGAATATTGGATATAATTTATTAAGACAAAGCATAGTTTCGTCACAAGATGAGATATTAGAAGAATTTAAAAAAGATGAAGACTCAGTACTATTAGCAACAGGTACGTTTTGGGAGGGTATTGATATACCTGGTAAGTCTCTTTCAAACCTTATAGTATTTAGGCTACCATTTCCAGTACCAGATCCTATAATTGAGTATAAAAGAAGTACTAGCAAGGACTTTTTAATGGAAGTTAGTGTACCATATATGATAGTAAAGCTTAGACAAGGTATTGGTAGATTAATTAGAAAGCATGATGATAAAGGGATTGTAGCTATTCTTGATTCTAGAATAGGTGATTTTTCAAATAGTAGATATAAGGATATTGTATTTGATTCACTACCTATAAAAAATAAAAGTAATAATATAGATGATATAAAAAGATTTTGTGATAAAAACTTATAAGGTTATGATAAAAATCAATTTTAAAAATAAGCTTTAGAATTTAACAATCTAAAGCTTATTTTTTTTGCATCAATAGTTATTTTAAAAGTATTCGTAAGCTGTTCTTCTAGAGTTTGCAATAAGCTTAGAGTAAATGATCTAAGGCTTTTTAAAATTATTGAATTTATAAATGAAAATAAAAAAGAAATTATTTACATATAAATAGTAACAGGTATAATTTTTATATTTTGAACAAGTATAATATATATCAAAACATATAAAACTTAAACTTAATCATAAGATAGGAGATAAAATGAAAAAGCTTAAATTAAAAATACTAAAGTATTTAATCCCACTAATAGCAATAAATTTAGTGGGATGTAAAAATGAAGAAATTACCCAACAACAAGAAAGTCCTAAAGATATTATTGAACAGAAAATAGATAAAATGACGATAGATCAAAAAATAGGACAAATGATATTAGCAGGATTTGATGGAACACAAACAAATCAATACACAAATACTTTAATAAATGATTTTAAAATTGGTGGAGTAATATTATTTAAAAGAAATATAGAGAGCTCACAGAAATTAAAAAAACTAACAGCAGATATAAATAAATCAAATAATAACATACCTCTATTTATATCAGTTGATGAAGAAGGAGGAAGAGTAAGTAGGCTTCCAGACGATGTTTTTAAATTTCCCAAAGCCAGTGTAGTAGGTCAAGCAAATGATGAAAAATATGCTTATGGAAATGGTGAAAAACTAGGTAATATACTTAGTGAACATGGTATAAACATGGACCATGCACCAGTACTTGATATATATAGCAATCCTAAAAATACAGTAATAGGTGATAGAGCGTTTGGAACTGATGAAAATATAGTGTCCAAAATGGGAATTGCAACGATGAAAGGCTTAGAAGACACAAATGTAATACCAACTGTAAAACATTTCCCTGGACATGGTGATACAGAAGTAGATTCACATTTTGGACTTCCAATTGTTAATAAAAGTCTAGAAGAACTAAAAAACTTTGAGTTTATACCATTTAAAAAAGCTATTGAAAAAAATTGTGATGTTATAATGGTATCTCATATTATATTAGATAAAATAGACAATACTAATCCATCTTCATTATCTAAAAAAATCATAACTGATATACTTAGAAATGATTTAGGATTTAATAAAGTTGTAATGACAGATGATATGAATATGGGAGCTATAACCAATAATATGAGTGTAGAAAAAGCAAGTATTGAGAGTATAAAAGCCGGTAGTGATATTATATTAATAGGAAATGGTGTTGAAACTGTAAAATCAGTTATAGAAGAAATTAAACTAGCTGTTGATAATAATGAAATAAGTGAAGAAAGAATAAATGAAAGTGTTTATAGAATTTTAAAGCTTAAAGAAAAATATAACATATTAAAAACTGATACATCAGATTTACATAGTTAAATTAAGGAATTATGATTTGGTTAAATTTTATATTTAAATTTTGATAGAAAAGTATTTTTGTCAAAGTATATTTACCATATTAAGTAAATATACTTTGACACACAAATCCATATACATTCTTAAAATTAAAATAATTTTGTTGACTTATCGTTTAATTCAGCATCTCTTTTTCTTATTATTTTTCTAATTTCTTCTTCATTTAAATTAGTTCTAGCCACAATATCTGACATACCAATATTATTCATTAATAAATCTTTCGCAAGCTCTACTGCATCTTCGTATTCACCTTTTTTGAATCTATTATCTTTCATATTTACACATCCTTTCATAGAATTAGATTTCCACATAAATATTCTTTTACTCGTTACAAAATTTGCTATTTATCTATTTAAATCATACCCAAAAAAGACTGTAGCTAGATTTTTATAAATAAAATCTAGCTACAGTCTTCTTAGTATATTAAATCAAATGTATTTATAAAACTAAAATACTCAATAAATGGTTAACTTTTAAAATTAACAGATTTTAAAGAACTTACCTGTTGTAAAGTATTAGCTAATAAAACACCTAGTACTATACTAACCCCACCTTGAACCATGTTAGATGGTATAGATCCAGCAGAAACCAAGAAGCTACCTTCTAAAATTCCACCTGCTATGAAATATCCAAATACCATTATAATAGCACCTATAGTTGAAGCTATTATACTTTTTATCATAGAACTATTATTTTTTACAATATAACCAACTATATACCCTTCAGTTCCTTTTATAATAAGAGTAAATAAAGCCCAATGAGAATACCCACTTAGTACATCTGCTAAAGCAGAACCTATACCTCCAGCTATCATCCCAGGAACTGGCCCAAATAATATTGATGTAATAAATATAACGCTATCACCTATATTAACAAATCCATTTGTACCAGGTGTTGGGACTTGAATGACCATTGTTGCAATGCATACTAAGGCTATCATTAACCCGTTTAATACTAAATTTCTAGTTTTCATATATATGTACCCCTCCAAATTTAAATATAAAATATACATAATGATAAGTAAATTATACAAAAAAAAGTATGAGTATACAATAAAAAATGTACCCATACATTAGAGGGTTTTATCAAAACTAAATTAATCACTTTTAATATTTTGTAATATCCTCATATGGTAAGAATACACAGCATATTCACCAAGCTTATCAACCAACTTATTATTAACATAAGCTCCAACAAAAGCACCTATTCCAGGAACTAATTGAAGTAGCTTAGCTAAATCAATATAATCTCTATATTCCTGTTGAAAACTTCTCCAATTAAAATCATCTATATCACTAGACAAAGTATTCTTATACTCATCCCAAACTTCAATTTTATTAAAAATCTCATTAACATGATCTTGGCTTGAAAAAGCAAGTTGAAAAATACTTAATATATATATTCTCTCTTTATAATCACTAGCATCAAATCCATAAATGCTAGCAAGTTCATAAAGAAGCTTTATTTTTATACTAAGTAAAAGAGGTAAATCAGTAAGACCTATCAATATACCGGCTGCACCAGTACCAGCACCTTCTAACATGGCAGTATTTTTGTAGAAATTTATTTTTTCATAAGCTAAAATATCTCTTTCTTCTAAAGAAAGGTTAATTAAAGGCTTTTTAGTAGTATATTTAGACCCAAATAAAACCACCTGTGTCATATTTTTTATAGCTGAAGTAACAATATTATGATAATTATCAGGTAGCATAGAATTAAATTTATTTTGAGTACCCTTTGAAAAATTGTTAAGTATAGATGGCTTTTTTCTCATTTTAGATTTCCATTTTTGAAGTTCTTGTAGCTTTATATAATTATAATTTTTCATTTTATCACCTATTTAAATATTTTATATTTTAAACTGTCTACTATTATAATACTACTTATATTATAAAATTGAAAGCTTGCATGAATTTTTAACTTGGATAGATATTTGAGTTATGTAATCATCATCAAATTTACAAGTAAAAGCATCTAAAAAGCCATCTTCATAAGAATTTCCTATTATTTCATAGTTATTTTTATGTATAAAGTTAAGTAGTTTATGATAAGACTTATGTGATGATTCATAGCTTCCAATATGATTTATGAAAGCATAAGTCCCTTTTGGTTTTACATACAAATGTTTATTATTTATCTTAGAATCTACTTTAATATATAAAGTGTTTAAGTTTGTAAAATTGTTACTTTTTATACTTTCTTTGTTTACTATCGCACTAATTGGATATCCATTATCAAAAATTTGTTTATCTTTACAAAAACTTATAAAATTTATTATACCCATCATTATAACTTTAAAGTCATCACTTTCTAATTCTTCAGATTTAATAATAAACTCTTCTTCACATTCTTTTATATATGGTTCTAAGTTATTTTTATACCCTATACCTTTTTTTATTATATCTATCTTATTTTCCATTTTTTTGCTGATGTTTTGTAAACGCTGAATTTGTTTTTTAACCAAATCATTTTCTTTTTTTAGCATATCAATAGCATCTTTAGGTGTTCTATTGTCTAAATAATCTTTAATATTCTCAAGGGATAATCCAATATCTCTTAAGCTAAGTAATATATCTAAAGTGTCAAATTGTTTTAAAGAGTAATATCTAAAATTATTCTCATCCTTATACTCTGGAGAAAAGATTCCCTTTTTATCATAAAAGATTAAAGTTTGCTTTGAAATATTTGCAAGTCTTGCAAATTCTCCAGTCGAAAAGTATTTATTATCTTTCATATTAAATTCCGTCCTTATTTTTATAAAATTGTTGCATATATAGTTACTATACACCTTAAAATATAAAATGTCAGTAGATATTATAAATTTGTAATTAGGAGGAAATTTATGGAAGGATTATTTTCAAGAAAATTAAGTTTCATTGAATTTATTAAATTTGTTTCACCTGCAATAATTTCAATGATTTTTATTTCATTATATACAATTATAGATGGTATTTTTGTATCTCGATTTGTAGGGTCAGATGCTTTGGCAAGTATTAATATAGTATTGCCTATAATAAGTATTTTGTGTGGTATAGGAGTTATGTTTGCAACAGGTGGTAGTGCACTTATATCTATATCTATGGGTGAAAATAAGTATGAGGAAGCTAATAGTAGATTTTCTTTAATGTTAGTGATTACTTTAGTTATAGGACTATTTATAAGTATATTTGGATATATTTTTAATGAAGAAATATTTAGACTTTTAGGTGCAACAGATAAGTTAATGCCTTATGTAAAGGGCTATGGAATAATTATTTTAGTAGCTGCTCCAATTTTTATGATAAAAATACTATTTGAATATTTACTTAGAACAGATGGGGCTTTTAATTTTAGTATGCTTGTTTCTATACTAGGAGGAATTATAAATATAATCTTTGACTATGTATTTATAGTCTTATTTAATTTAGGAATAGCAGGTGCAGCACTTGCAACTATATTAGGTTGTTTTGTTACAACAATAACTGCATTTTTATATTTTATTTCTAAAAAATCTACCTTAAAATATGTTATTTCAAAGTTTGATTTTAAAGTTATTTTAGAAAGTGCGATAAATGGATCTTCTGAAATGGTTACAGAACTTTCTACAGCTATGACTACAATTTTATTTAACTTTGTAGCTATGAAATTTGCAGGAGAAGATGGAGTGGCTGCTGTCAGTATAATATTATATGCTCATTTTTTAATGACATCTACATATTTAGGATTTGTGTGTGGAGTAGCGCCAATGGTAAGTTTTAATTATGGGGCTAAAAATGAAGAAAAGTTAAAAGAAACTCATAAGCACTCTAAGAAATTTATTTCAATTTCTTCTATGTTAATTTTTGTAGTTTGTTTAGGATTTGCACCATTTATAGTTACAGCTTTTGTAAGTAAAGGTAGTTCTGTTTTTGATTTAGCATTAAATGGTCTTCAGATTTTTTCATTTGCATTTTTATTTGTTGGATTAAATATTTACGTTTCGGGACTTTTTACAGCATTTTCAAATGGAAAGATTTCTGCCATAGTATCTTTTTCAAGAGCCTTTGTTTTTGTGATTGTAGGGTTTTTGTTTTTACCTAATATGCTTGGAATAAATGGAGTTTGGATTATAGTTCCTTTTGCGGAAGTTATTACTATAGGGGTGTCAGTCTTATTTATGAAAAAGTATAAGAAAATTTATATGTATTAATGAAAAAAAGATTTAATAGAGAATGTAGATAGATTTGTTTTTATACAAACCTGTCTACAACCCTCTTGTGATTAGATTTAAATAAATTAATATCTAGTAAATTATAGTTTTAATGCTTTAGTTGCAATAAATGTATCTATATAGTTATCTAATAAATCACCATCAGCATTATCCTCATAAAAACCAGCTATTACAAAACCTGCATCAATTTGACCACCGATTTGACTTTGTAGTGAATGGCCAAATTCTAATGTATCATTAGTACGTATTCTTTCTTCTAATTGTTCTTTAGGAAGTTGTTCTATATCAGAATAAGGTATATGATTTTTAATAATTAATTTATTGTTTTTCTCCCACTCATATAAATCAAATATGTATGAAAGAGGATTTACAAATCCAGATACTAGTGTTCCGCCTTTTTTTAATACTCTGTAACATTCTTTCCACACTTTTTCTATATTATCAATAAAACAATTAGATACAGGATGGAAAATAAAATCAAAACTCTCATTTTCAAATCTTGATAAATTCCTCATATCTCCTTGATCTAAACTAATAATTAAGTTATCTCTTTCAGATACCATCCTATCTTTTGATAGTTGTTCTTTACTATTATCAAAAACTATAACATTAGCACCTAATGCTGAAAATATAGGACCTTGTTGACCACCACCAGATGCAAGACATAATACATTTTTTCCTTTTACATCTCCAATCCATTCTTTTGGAACTGGTTTTGTTGGAGTTAGCAATAAAGTATAGTTTCCTTTCTTAGCTTCTTCTACTTGAGATGTAGTTATTGGAATAGTCCATTTATTTTTGTTTTTGACTTCATTATCCCAAGCAATGCTATTGTGTTTTAGTATATCCATATTAATCATCTCCCATTTTTTAATTCTTTAATGTATATTTCAATAGAAAATAAAAGATACCTTTAGAAAATATTGGTATAGCTTGGACATAGAGAAAATTCAAACTAAAAACGTATTAGATTAGTTATATTGGTTATTTTTGGAAAAATAATGTTAATATAGAAAAAGATATAAATAAATTTATAAAATATAAAACCTTTTTTTAATAGCGCTCGTTATATAAGTGAAAGGAGGGATAAAATTGGCACAGACAGATGAAAAATTAGTAAAAGAAATATTGATTGGCAATGAAAGTGCAATGGAAATTTTAGTTAAAAGATATTATGATTTAGTACATAGTTTTATTTATAGGAATGTACCTGATTACAATATAGCTTACGATTTAACTCAAGAAGTATTTATAAAAATTATTAAAAATATAGATAAATTTAGCTTTGAAAAAGGTAATTTTAAAACTTGGATATTAAAAATAGCAGTAAATACTAATAAAGATTATTTTAAAAGTAATGTATATAAGCAACGAAAGGAAATACATGATATAGATAATCATGAAATAAAAGATGATAAAAATGTAGTAGATATCTTATCTAAAAAAGAAGAAGCTTTAAAAATAAAAGAAGCTATAAGTAAACTACCTAATCTTCAAAGGCAGGCAATAGTTTTAAAATATTATAATGATTTAAAAATAAAAGAAATAAGCGATGTAATAGGAGATAATGAAAATACAATAAAATCTAGGCTATTTAATGGTATTAAAAATTTGAAAAAATTATTAGGAGGTGATATATGTGAAAAAAATACAGTCGAAGATGTATGCACTAAGATGTAAAAATACAAATGATGAAGAGTTTGAAAATTTATTAGAAG
>NZ_JBXKIW010000005.1:0-37813 GCF_056995035.1 Romboutsia sp.
ATTATAAAATATATAGATCAAGAAAAATATTTTAAATCGGATGACATAATTACATTTAAATATAATGCATTTAGAACTGTAATAAACTTACTAAATAGATATTATAAAAAAAGTTATAAAATATATAAAGAATTAAAAAAAGAAAAATATAAAATATATAAGATAAACATATTTAAAATATATAAATGCAAACAATTAAGTAAATTATCAAAAATAGATAAAATATTATGGGAACTTAAAATATATAATTTACTTATGCCAGAGCTTATAAATCTAAAAAAAACATTGAAAATATAAAAAGGAGGAATAATGGATATTCAAGTAAGTATAATAATCCCAGTATATAACGTAGCGAATTACTTAAATAAATGTATAGATAGTGTACTTAATCAAAAACATATCAAATTAGAAGTAATAATAATAAATGATGGATCAACAGATAATAGCCATAATATAATACAAAGCTATTTAAAAAAATACAACAATATAATATATATAAATCAACAAAATAAGGGATTAGCAGTAGCTAGAAATGAAGGGATAAAAAAAGCAAGGGGAAAATATACCATGTTTTTAGATAGTGACGATTATATAGAAGAAGATTCTATAAAAGAAATATATGAAAAAGCAATAATTACAGATAGTGAAATAGTTATATTTGCACACAGGCAAATATATGAAAATCTAAATAATAAACAATGTCTCAAGTTATTAAAAAATATAGACGAAGAAAAAATATATAACGGTAAAGAAATAGCACCAAAAATAATATCAACAGAGTTAAAAGCATATGCTTGTGATAAAATGTTCAAAACCGAATATATCAAAAATAATAATCTTCAATTCGTACCAAATGTATATATAGAGGATTACTACCCAATATTTAAAATAATATATCATAGTAAAAAAATAACATTTATAAATAAACCATTTTATAACTACATACAAAGACCAAAATCGATAACAAACAACAAAAATAAAAAATTATTAGAAGATTTTATAAAATCTATAGAAAGTACATTGAAACATATAAATACAAATCAACTAAAAATAGAAAAAGAAATAGTGGAGGCCTTTAAAATAGATGGTTTTAATTACATATTAACAATTTTTAATGAAATTAATAAAAATAATAAAGATTTTTACAAAAAACTAAAAGAATATAAATATAATATATATGAGCCATCATTGAATCAATTAATTACAAACGCACATATAAACAAGAAAACAAAGTTAGCTATAATCCTATATAAACTTAGGATATATATAATACTTATGCCAACCTTAAGAAAAATCCAACAAAATCTAATGATTTTAAAAATTCAAAAACAATATAAAAAAGTTTTGAACTAAATATTAAACATAAAGATAATGGAGATAATATAAAATGAATAAAAAAATTAAAAAAACATTAAAAAAATCAATAATTAAAATAAGTAAATACAGCGGTATAACGAATTTATTTTATAAGTTAAATAAAAACAGAAAAATAATTATAGCCTATCACAATGTAATACCAGACAAATACTTTGATAAAAATATAAACCTAGACTTCTCAATGAAAGAAAGTGAATTAGAAAAGCAAATACAACTAATAAAAAAAAGATGCCAAGTTGGATTAAATATATATGATAACAACCAAGTAACAATAACCTTTGATGATGGATATTTAAATCAATACTCAATAGCGAGCAAAATATTAGACAAACACAACTTAAAAGGATATTTTTTTTACAGCGCAAATTTATTAGAGCAAGACACGCTACTAATAGATAAAGTACAATATTGGATAGATTATGTAAAACCAGGAATATATACAAATGATAAATATAATCTAAAATTAGAAATAACAGATAATCAAAGTAGAAGAAATGAATATGACAAAATAGATAAGCTAATAAAAGAAGGAATACCATTAAAACAAATACATGAATTATTAAATAATATGTATAAATTTGAAGATATAAAAATAGAAAAAGAATTTTATAAACTAAGATTCACACCAATAAAAAAAGAACAACTGCAACAAATGAAATTAAAAGGACATAAAATAGGAGCACACTCATCATCACATAATATATTATCTAAACTAACCCCAAAACAGCTAGAAAAAGATATACAAAAATGTAGAGAACTATTAGATCAAGGGACATATAACACTGATACCTTTTGTTACCCATTTGGAGGAAAACAAGACATATCTGAATCAGTAAAAGAAAAAATAAAAGAAAAAGGATTTGTAAGAGCCCTAGCTTTTACAAATGAAGTCTCTCAAGGAAAATATGAACAGTACTTTATCCCAAGAATGACCTTACCAATGGAAGGAAATGAAGATTTAATAGATTTTGTTTTATCAGGATTATATCATTTTTTTAGAACAGGAAAGCTACTACCAAAAATCAAAATATAAATTAGTTGGAGACAATATATGAATAAACTAATAAAAGCAACAACCATGCTATTTTTAATAGTTATACTATCAAAAGCAGTTGGATTTGTAAGAGAAGCAATACTAGTATCAACATATGGTGCCAGTATGGTATCAGATGTATATATAACATCCACAAAAATACCAGCAACACTATTTGCAATAATTGCCTCAGCACTATCAACAACATTCATACCATTATTTTGTGAAGTCGATAAAAATAAAGGAAAAGAAGAATCCTTAAAATTTATAAATAACATGCTAAACATAGTACTAATACTAGGAATCATAATATCAATAATAGCATTCATATTCGCAAAACCATTAATAAAAGTATTTGCAATAGATTTTACAGGAGAAAAAATGTTGTTAGCAGTAAGATTTACAAAAATAATGGTATTTTCAATGATATTCATAGGTGTTAGTAATATACTAACATGCTGGCTACAAATAAATGAAAAATATAACATACCATCACTAACAATACTTCCATACAATATACTACTAATAGCATCAATATTAATAAGTAAAAATGGAAATATAGAAACACTAGCAATAGGAACACTAATAGCCACAATGAGCCAAATAATATTTCAACTACCAAGCGCTTACAAAATAGGATTTAGATATAGACCATATATAAACATAAAGGATGAAAATATCAAAAAAATAATATACTTACTAGGACCAGTAATACTAGGAGTAGGCGCAGGTGAAATAAACAACATAATAGATGGCAGTTTAGCATCAACCCTAGGAGATGGAATAATAACAGTACTAAATAGTGCAAGTAAACTAGACACACTAGTAACATCATTATTTATAACAACAATAGTATCAGTAATGTATCCAGTACTATCAAAACTAGCTAGCAACAATGATGACGAAGAATTTAAAAATATAATAAAAAGATATATAAACGTAGTACTAATAATAATCGTACCAATATCAGTAGGAGCAATAGTACTATCAACACCAATAGTAAAACTAATATTTGAAAGAGGAGCATTTGATAATCAAGCAACAATATTAACCTCACAAGCACTAAAATGCTATGCAATAGGAATGGTAGGAACAAATATAACAATAATACTAAACAAAGTATTTTACTCTAAAAAAGACACAAAAACACCAATGACAACAAGTATAATATCAATATTTATAAATATAACTTTAAGCCTAACACTAATAAGATATATGGGACATATGGGATTAGCACTATCAGCAAGCATAGCATCAATAACAAGAGTGATAATACTCTCCATAAAATTAAAAACAAAAATAGGGGATTACGGCTTAAAAATAATAACAAAGACACTAGTAAAAACAACAATAGCATCAACAATTATGGGAATAATATCAAACATATCTTACAACCAACTAATAAAAATATTATACAAAAGCTTCCTAAACGAAACCACAGCACTACTAATAAGCATACTAATAGGAGCGATAACTTACACAATAATAATATTAAAAATGAATATAGAAGAAATAAAGATAATATTAAACATGATGAAAGAAAGAAAACATAAATGCTATACTACATAGTAAAGATAAAAGATGCAATATTGTAAAATATATGGATTTACCAAGGGTGTTTAAATCAAAATTGTGGATGATTTTACAATATTTAGTGGTATAATATTTAGTGGTGTAATGTTAGGATGATAATATTAAAATTATAGAAAGGGAAATAAAATGAAAAGAATATCAATACTGGGTTCTACAGGGTCAATAGGGAAACAAACATTAGATGTAGTAAGACAACATAGCGATAAATTTGAAGTAGTAGCTATATCTGCTAACAGTAGCGTAGAATTACTACTTACACAAATAAAAGAATTCAAACCAAAATACGTAGCAGTATATGACGAAGTTAGCGCATTAAAACTAAAATCAATGATACCAAGTGATATTAGTATAGAAGTATTAAGTGGGATGGAAGGTCTAAAGGCAATATCTGCACTTGATGAGATAGATGTATTATTAACAGCAATAGTTGGAATGATAGGACTAGTACCAACATTAACAGCTATAAGAAATGGAAAAGACATAGCATTAGCTAACAAAGAAACCTTAGTATGTGCAGGAGACTTAGTTATGAGTGAAGCTAAAAAGCACAATGTAGCTATACTACCAGTAGATAGTGAACATAGTGCAATCTTCCAATGCTTAAATGGAGAAAAAAACAAAGAAATAGAAAAAATAATACTAACAGCATCAGGTGGTCCATTTAGAGGAAAAAATAAAGAAGATTTACTAAAAGTAACTAAAAACCAAGCACTAAAGCATCCTAACTGGTCAATGGGTAGAAAGATAAGCATAGACTCATCCACACTAATGAACAAAGGATTAGAAGTCATAGAAGCAAAATGGCTATTTGGAGTAAATCACAATCAAATAGATGTAGTAGTTCATCCACAAAGTATAATACACTCAATGGTACAATTTATAGATAGCTCAGTAATGGCGCAACTAGGATGTCCTGACATGAGACTACCTATACAATATGCACTATCATACCCAAATCGAGTACAAAATGACTTTGAAAGATTAGACTTAGCAAAAATAGCAACATTAACATTTGAACAACCAGACTTAGAAACTTTCCCATGTTTAAAATTAGCATATGAAACATTAAAAATGGGCGGAACATACTCAGCAGTATTAAATAGTGCAAACGAAGTACTAGTAAATGAATTTTTAGAGGATAAAATTGGATTCTATGACATACCATATTACATAGAAAAAACTTTAGAAGCTCATAATAGTATAGAAAAGCCAAATCTAGAAGAAATACTGCAAATAGATAAATGGGCTAGAGAATACGTATTAAGTTGCATAAAGTAGGTACATAAAATATAACAGAAGATACAAAAATATAAGTTAACAAATAATTGAATTAACAGGAAGGTGTGAAATTTTGACTATAATAGTAGCATTATTATTATTCAGTGCGATAGTATTTATACATGAACTAGGACACTTCTTATTTGCAAAAAAAGCAGGAGTAAGGATTCACGAATTTGCAATAGGAATGGGACCTAAGATATTTAGCACAACAAAAGGTGAAACAAAGTACTCAGTAAGATTATTACCACTTGGTGGATATGTAAGTATGGAAGGTGAAGACGGAGAATCAAGAGATCCAAGATCATTTGGAGCTAAAACTATACTACAAAGAGCAAGTATACTATTTGCAGGACCATTTTTCAATATAATATTTGCAGTAGTACTACTAGTACCTGTATTTTTATACACAGGAACACCAAGTACAACACTAAAGCAAGTACTACCAAATAGTCCAGCACAAATAGTAGGAATGCAAGCAGGAGATAAAATAATAAACATAAATGGAAATGAAACAAAATCATGGGAAGATGTAATAACAATCTTACATAAATCAAATGGTAAAGAAGTAAACATAAAAGTTGAAAGAAATGAAGAAACAAAAGAATTTAATTTAAAACCACAAAAAAATGAACAAGGTCAATACGTAATAGGAATAGCTACGCAATTTGAAAAAAACTTTTTCAAATCAATAACTAGTGCAGTTACAACGATAACAAGCGCAACAAAGCAAACATTAACGTTCTTTGGTCAGCTAGTAACAGGAACAGTACCTGGAGGAGTAGGAAATGCAGTAGCAGGTCCAGTAGGAGTAGTGGGAATGGTTTCAGATGCAGCAAAAACAGGGATACCTAACTTAATGAGCATAGCATCAATGATAAGTTTAAGCTTAGGAATATTTAACTTATTACCAATACCAGCGCTAGACGGTGGAAGATTATTTATGCTAGGAATAGAAGCTATAAGAGGCGGAAAAAAAATAGACCCAAACAAAGAAGCAACAATAAATATGATAGGATTTGCACTACTAATGGGCTTCATGGTATTTATAACATACAAAGATATAGTTAAACTATTTTAGATGTTAAATTAAAATTTAAGTTTAAAATATATTGAATTAATTTGAGTTGACAAATAGTTTAATTAAAATAAATATGATAAAATAAAAGTTAGAAAATAGGTGATAAGATGATCTATAAAAGAAGACAATGTAGAGAAGTAAGTGTTGGAAATGTGAAAATAGGTGGCAATAACCCTATAAGCATACAATCAATGACAAACACTGATACAAGAGATGCAGCTGCAACAATAGCACAGATAAAAGCATTAGAAAATGTAGGCTGTGACATAGTCAGAGTAGCAGTGCCAGACATGGAAGCGGCAAAAGCAATAGGTGAAATAAAAAGAGCAGCTAATATACCAGTAATAGCTGATATACACTTTGATCATAGACTAGCAATAGAAGCAATAGACCAAGGAGTGGATGGAGTTAGAATAAATCCAGGAAACATTGGAAGCATAGAAAAAGTTAAAATGGTAGTAGAAAAGTGTAAGCAAAAAAACCTAAAGATAAGAATCGGCGTAAACGGTGGTTCATTAGAAAAAGAACTACTAGAAAAGTATGGATCAGCAACGGCTGAGGCACTAGTTGAAAGTGCACTAGGACATGTGAAAATACTAGAAGACCTAGACTTTAGAAATATTGTAATATCACTTAAATCATCAGATATATACAAAACAATAGAAGCCTATGAACTAATAGCTAAAAAAGTAGACTATCCACTACACATAGGAATAACAGAATCAGGAAGTGTAAAAAAAGGAACAATAAAATCTTCAATCGGAGTAGGAGCAATGCTTCTAAAAGGAATAGGGGACACAGTTAGAATATCACTAACAGGAGATCCTTGTGAAGAAATTATAGTTGGAAAAGAAATACTAAGAAGCTTAGATTTATTAAATGATAAAATAAAAGTAATATCTTGCCCAACATGTGGAAGATGTAACATAGACCTTATCAGTGTGGTAAATGAAGTAGAAGAAAAAATAAACCACATGGAAAAAGATATAACAGTAGCCATAATGGGATGTGCAGTAAACGGACCAGGAGAAGCAAGAGAAGCCGATATCGGAATAGCTGGTGGAAAAGGCGAAGGACTACTGTTTAAAAAAGGTGAAATAGTTAGAAAGATAAAAGGAAATGACTTAGTAAAAGAATTACTGCAAGAAATAGAAAAATATTAAAAAAAAGTACTAATATGTTGAAGCATATTAGTATTTTTTTATTGGAAAATAAAGTGAAAATCAATAAAATTCATATAAAATAAGTGAAAATAAGTAAATTGCTTTAAAAATGAAATGCTAGTTTTGTAGCAAAAGAACTAGTTTTGTAACAAAAAGGCTAGTTTTGTAACAAAAGAACTAATTTTGCGATAAAAAAACTAGTTTTGTAACAAAAGAACTAGTTTTGTCGAAGATATATAAAAATAATACATATAATGTTACTATTTACCTATAAATGGTAACAAATAAATAGAAACTGAGAAATATGTCTCGTATCTGGGCACCTGGGACATATGGAGTTAGTGGTGCAACCGGCTATAATTACTGTAAAACACAGGAATATAAAGTATAACTTTATATATTCTTAGTGGCAGAAAATATAGTCTTTTTTTGTGCCTAAAAAAATAGGCATTGTAAATATAAAATAATATGGAGGAAAGCAAATGGAGGAAACAATCGACTTAAGAGAGTATTTTGGCATCATTAAAAAAAGATTTTGGATTATAGCAATTATAACAGTAGTAGCAGTGTTTGTTAGCGCAGGGGTAAGTTTCTTTGTATTAAAACCAGTATATGAAGCAAATTCAACGATAATAGTAAATACTGACCAAGACAAACAAACACAAATGATAACACAAGATCAAGTTATAGTAACAGAAAAGCTAGCAGTAACATATGGAGAAATAATAAAATCAAGAACAGTATTAAAACCAGTAATAGATAATTTGAAATTAGACCTAACATATGAAGAACTATCAAAAAAGATAACAATATTGCCAGTCCAAGACACTCAAATAATAAGTATAAGTGTACAAGACACAAACAAACAAAAAGCTAGAGATATAGCAAATGAAATTCCAAAAGTATTCACAAAAGAAGCAAAAAGAATAACAAAAGCAAATAGTGTAGAAGTAATAGATAAAGCTATCGTACCACATGAGCCTATTAAACCCAATAAGATAATGAACGTTGCAATAGCAGCAGTACTTGGAGTTATGATAGGTCTATTTGTTGTGTTTTTGATAGAATATTTAGACAATAAAATAAAAACACCACAAGATATAGAAAAACACCTAGGATTACCAATATTAGGAGTAATACCAAATGAAAAAATAGCAAAATAGGGGGATAACAAATGAATAAAGTAATAAGTATAAATAAACCAAAATCTCCTATAGCAGAAGCATATAGAGGAATAAGAACAAGCATAGAATTTGCAAACTTAGATAAAGAAATAAAAATAATAAGTGTAACAAGTAGTAGAAAAGACGAAGGTAAAAGTACAGTAATCTCAAACTTAGCAGCAAGCTTTGCAAACCTAGAAAAAAAAGTACTAATGTTAGATGGAGACTTAAGAAATCCAAGTGTACATAGAATGTTTGGACTAAGCAACATACATGGACTTACAGATGTGCTTGTTAATAATAAAACATTTGTAGAGTGTGTACACTGTACAGATACAAAGAACTTACACGTACTAACATGTGGTCAAGTACCACCAAACCCATCAGAAATGCTATCGTCTAAAAAGATGAGAGAGTTTGTGGAAAGTCTAAAAGAGCATTATGATTACATATTTATAGATGCACCACCAATAGGACTAGTTACAGATGCAGGAATAATATCAACATATACAGATGGGACAGTATTTGTAGTTGGTGCTAACGAAACAGATGTAGAAATGGTAAAGCTAGCTAAAGAAAGATTAGACAATGTTGGAGCTAATATACTAGGAACAGTACTTAACAAATTTGAAGCAAATAGTTCAGGATATGATTATTACGATTATTATTACAAAGAAGAAAAAAGCGGCAGAGCGTCAAGAAATAATAAGAAAAAGAATAAAAAAGAAAAAGCAATGGCATAAAATAAAAATTTAATATTATGGGGGGATAGTAGTGCAAGCAAACGTTATATTTGAAGATGAAGTGGATGAATCAGCCGTAGCTATTGACTTAAACCATATTGAAACCAATAATTCAATGTTTTACATAGTAAGTAAAAGGATAATAGACATTGTTGGTTCTTTAGTTGGAATTATATTATTATCACCATTATTTTTAGCAGTAGCTATATTAATAAAGCTAGAAGACCCAAAGGGCAAAATATTCTTTACACAAGAGAGAAATGGACGGTATCCAAAAACTTTCAAGATGTATAAGTTTAGAAGTATGGTACATAACGCAGAAGAACTACTAGAAACATTAAAGGACCAAAATGAACAAACAGGTCCAGTATTTAAAATGAAATATGACCCTAGAATAACAAAAATAGGGAACTTTATTAGAAAAACAAGTATAGATGAATTACCGCAGTTATTCAACGTACTTAAAGGGGATATGAGTCTAGTTGGCCCTAGACCACCAATCCCCCATGAAGTACAACAGTATACACCATACCAAATCCAAAGGCTTGTGGTAAAGCCGGGTCTTACTTGCATATGGCAAGTAAGTGGAAGAAATAGCATTGATTTTGATGGTTGGGTAGACCTTGACATTAAGTATATACGGACAAGAAGTTTATTACTTGATATTAAATTGATATTTAAAACATTTTTTGTTTTATTTGGAGATGAAAATGCATCGTAGTATTTAAATATATATAGTTAAGAGGTTAAAAAATGAAAATATTGATAACAGGCAGTAAGGGACAATTAGGACTAGAACTGACAAAACAACTAGGAATAAAAAAGTCTTATGAAATAATACCTACGGATAGAAACGAATTAAATATTGTTGACATTGATAATGTAAATGAAGTTATATTAGCGCATAAACCAGATGTAATTATAAACTGCGCAGCACATACAGCAGTTGATTTATGTGAAACAGATATAGAAAATGCATATAAAATAAATGCAATAGGTTCAAGAAACTTAGCAATAGCTTGTGAAAAAGTAGGAGCTAAATTTGTACAAGTATCAACTGATTATGTATTTGATGGAAAAGGAAATAGACCATATAGAGAAGATGATAAAACCTGTCCAAATTCAATATATGGAAGTAGTAAGTTGATGGGAGAACAATTTACTAAAGAGTTCTGCTCAAAATATTTCATAGTTAGAACAGCATGGTTATATGGCGAAGGAAATAACTTCGTAAGAACTATGATTAAATTATCGGAAACTAATAAAGAGCTTAATGTAGTAAATGATCAGTTTGGAAGTCCAACAAGTACAGTAGACTTAGCAAAAGCTATAGTAGATTTGATGCATACAGAACATTATGGAACATACCATGGTACATGTGAAGGACAATGTAGTTGGTACGATTTTGCCAAGAAAATATTTGAAATAAAAAATATAGATATAAAAGTAAATCCAGTAAGTAGTGAAGAATTTAAAAGACCAGCACCAAGACCAGCATACTCAGTTTTAGATAACTTTATGCTTAAGTTAGTTGATTTAAATTCATTTAGAAACTGGGAAGATTCTTTGATTGAATATTTAACAGAGAATGAAGGTTTACAAGAAGTAGCTATAACAGAGGGAGAGTAACATATGAAAGGTATTATATTAGCAGGGGGATCTGGAACTAGATTATACCCAATAACAAAATCAGTGTCGAAGCAATCATTACCAATATATGATAAACCAATGATATATTATCCAATGTCAGTATTAATGTTAGCAGGGATAAAAGATATATTAATAATATCAACACCAAGAGATATAAAAATGTTTGAAGAATTATTTGGAAATGGAAATAATTTAGGTCTTAATATAGAGTATGCTGTTCAAGAACATCCAAATGGACTTGCAGAAGCATTTATAATTGGCGAAGAATTTATAGGAGATGACAAAGTAGCATTAGTACTTGGAGATAACATATTCTATGGATATGGATTCAGTGAAAGATTACAAAAGGCAGTAGAAAGAGATGAAGCTACTATATTTGGATATCATGTAGTAGATCCTCAAGCTTTTGGAGTAGTAGAGTTTGATAAAGATTTTAATGTACTATCAATAGAAGAAAAGCCAAAAATTCCAAAATCAAATTATGCAGTACCAGGATTATACTTCTACGATAATGATGTAATAGAAATAGCTAAGAATGTACAGCCATCTGAAAGAGGAGAATTAGAAATAACAGCTGTTAACAATGAATATCTAAGAAGAGGTAAGCTAAAAGTTGAACTGTTTGGAAGAGGAATGGCGTGGTTAGATACTGGAACTCATAGAGGATTATTAGATGCATCTAATTATGTAGAAGCAGTTCAAACTAGACAAGGTCTATATATAGCATGTTTAGAAGAAATAGCTTATAGAAAAGGATATATAGATAGAAGCCAATTATTAGAATTAGCAAAACCACTTATGAAAACTGAATATGGAAAATATTTAGTAAAAGTATCAATGGAAAATACACAAGATGAAGAAACTGAAAAATTAGTTGCAGTAACAGTAGAGGTGTAAATATGGGAAACTTTAATTTTATAGAAACCAAAATAAAAGATTTATATATAATAGAGCCTAAAGTATTTGGAGATGATAGAGGATACTTTATGGAAAGTTACAATAGAAAAGACTTTGTAGAAGCTGGATTAGATATGGTATTTGTTCAAGATAATGAGTCAAAGTCTAAAAAAGGTGTGTTAAGAGGAATGCATTTCCAAACAAAGCATACACAAGGAAAATTAGTTAGAGTAACTCAAGGTGCAGTATATGATGTTGCGGTAGATTTAAGAAAAGGATCACCAACATTTGGACAATGGGAAGGTATACTTCTTACAGCAGAAAATAAAAAGCAATTTTATGTTCCAGAAGGTTTTGCACATGGCTTTTTAGTTGTATCTGATGAAGCAGTATTTAATTATAAGTGTACGGATTATTATGCACCAGAGTATGATAGTGGACTTTTATGGAATGATTCAGAGGTAGGAATAGAATGGCCTTTAGATGGAATAGAAGAAATACTACTTTCGGAAAAAGATAAAAAGCAGAAAACTTTAAAAGAATTAGACTTATCGTTTGAATATAAAGGAGAGTAATAATATGAAAAAGATATTAGTTACAGGTGGAGCAGGTTTCATTGGAGGAAACTTTGTTCACTATATGGTTAATAAATATCCAGAATATATGATAGTAAACTTGGATGCATTAACTTATGCTGGGAATTTAGAAACATTAAAGCCTGTTGAAGATAAACCAAATTATAAGTTTGTAAAAGGTGATATAGCAGATAGAGAATTTGTATTTGAGTTATTCAAAAATGAAAAGTTTGATATAGTAGTTAATTTTGCAGCTGAATCTCATGTTGATAGATCAGTTGAGGACCCAGGGATATTTGTTCAAACAAATGTTATAGGAACTCAAGTATTATTAGATGCATCTAAAGAATTTGGGGTTGAGAGATATCACCAAGTATCAACGGATGAAGTTTATGGAGATTTACCACTTGATAGACCGAATTTGTTCTTCACAGAAGAAACTCCATTAAATCCAAGTTCACCATATTCAGCATCAAAGGCAAGTGCAGATTTCTTAGTACATGCATATCAAAGAACATTTGGACTTCCTGCTACAATATCTAGATGTTCGAATAACTATGGACCATATCACTTCCCTGAGAAGTTAATACCTTTAATGATATCTAGAGCATTAAATAATGAGAGCCTTCCGGTATATGGTAATGGAGAAAATGTTAGAGACTGGTTACATGTTGAAGATCATTGTTCAGCTATAGACCTTATAATACACAAAGGTAGAGTTGGAGAAGTTTATAACGTAGGTGGACACAATGAAAGAACAAACTTACAAGTTGTTAAGACTATACTTAAAACATTAGATAAGGCTGAAAGCTTAATATCTTATGTTACTGATAGACCAGGTCATGATTTAAGATATGCTATAGACCCTAATAAATTAGAAAATGAATTAGGATGGAAACCTAAGTATAATTTTGATACTGGTATAGCACAAACTATACAATGGTATTTAGATAATAGACAATGGTGGGAAGATATAATATCTGGAGCTTATAAAATTAAAAATATTTAGGCCCTTATAATATATTATCAGCTTGTTAATGTGTAGCAACCTAAAATTAAATAGAGATAAAAGAAAGAGGTAGTGTATTGAAAGAGATAATACCTATAATTATATTAAACTATAATAGTTTTAAACATGTTAAGGAAAACATAGAAAGTGCAATGAAATATAGCACCTATAAAAATATAGTATTTAAGTTTATTGTAATTGATAATAACTCTAATACTATGGAAAAAGAAAAATTGAAAAAGTTTCTTAACGGCTATGATATAGAGTCATTTGTTTTGAAAGATAAGTACGGCTTAGACGATAAGGTAGATAATTATTATATGAATAAATTAGAAGAAAAGGAAATTATCTATATACAAATGGAAGATAATTTTGGATTTTCATATTCTAATAATATAGGATTAAAAATAGCTGATTTTATGAATTGTAAATATTGTATAATAGCTAATCCAGATACTAGAATTATAGATGAAAAATCAGTAGAAAATTTATATCTTACTCTTGAAAAAAATGAAGATATAGCAATAGCTTTTCCGAGGGTAATAGATCCAAATGGCTTACATCAAGAAATTTTTTATGAAATAAATTTTTACAGTTTATGTATATATAATATATTTTATCCACTATTATATATACCTACAAAGATTCTAAGATATACAAAAAGTAAGATAAATACACAGGACAACTATATTAAGATATATACATCAATAGGATGTTTTTTTATGATAAGATTATCAGATATGAAAAAAGTAGGATTTATGGATGAGAACATGTTTATGTATTATGAAGAGGATGTTATATCAATAAAAATGAGACAAATAAATAAAAAGCTAGTTTGTGTAAATAATTCTGTTATATTACATAAGCATATAATAAGTAGGAAACAAGAAAACACACACTTAAAAGATCAATCATTTGAATATTTTTTAAATAAATATCTAATGTATAACGACTTAAAAATACGAGTATGTAAATTTGGAATTAAATTTATGAATAAATTATATGCGCCATTAATCGATAAAATAAATAAAAGTTAGGAGAGATTAATATTTTAAATAAAGAGGTGAATAGAAAGACAGATTATTATATATTTTTGATAATATTCTATTTGCTATTATTTCAAGATCCTATAAAAAAGAATATAAGATTGTATGGAGTAGTAGATGAAGCAATTACTTATATGAGTTTAGGTATTTTAATTATATACATTATAAAATATAAAAATATTAGTAAAAATTCTTTTTATATCTTAATATCTTCAGTTGTTCTTGTTTTTGTAGGTTTGATAGGAAATTTAATATATGAATACCAGCTTATTAAATATGCAGCTAAGGATATCATAATTGTATTTAAATCGTTAATTATGTATATGGCTGTTAGAAATTGTATGGGAAATTTGAACTTAGCAAAATATAAGAAATCATTTATGAAGCAACTTAAATTGATGACTATAATTATATTTATCTTAAGTATTATCAATATAAGATTACCTATATTTCCTTATTATGATTATAGATGCGGTATATATAGTCAACAATTGTTTTTTTCACATCCAACATATTTAGCCAATGCATGCATATTAATGAATTTGATAATTTATGGGATTTCAACGAATAAAAGAAGTGAGTATATATATATGGTTATGTTGACAATAGTTACAATCTTTACTATGAGAGGAAAAGCAATAGGATTTATAGCTGTATTTTATTTACTTATATATATATTAAATATAAAAAAGAAAAATATAAAGAAAAGTCATATTATTATTATGATAATTTTACTAAGTTTAATAGGATCGAGCAGATTAAAAGAGCAAATTATAGAAAATGAAGAATATCCAAGAAGTAAGCTTTATAGATATTCATTTGAAATAGCTAAAGACCATTTTCCGATAGGTAGTGGATTTGGAACGTATGGATCATATGTTTCAGGAGAAATATATTCACCAGTATATTATAAATATAATATGGGAGATACTCAGGGAATAAATCCTAAAGATTATGGAGCGGTAGCAGATACTTTTTGGCCAATGATACTAGGACAGTTTGGATTGATAGGATTTATAATATATGTGAGTATTATAGTGTATATTTTAAAAGATATAAATAAATATAAAAAAAATAATAGATTATATTATATAGGTGCAATTTCACCAATTATATATCTATTAATAACTAGTACATCTGAATCAAGTTTTGCTAATTACTATTCAGTAGAATTTTTATTTATAAGTGGAATATTCACAAATATGTTATTTAAAAATGAAAATAAGTTAGAGATAAGAGGTAATAAAATTGAAGATATTATTAATAAATAAATATTTATATAAAAAAGGTGGTACAGAAACTTATACATTTGGTCTTAAACAGCTTTTAGAAAAAAATGGACACGAGATTATGTTTTTTTCTATGAAAGATCCTAAGAATATATACAATGAGTATCAAGAATATTTTATAGAAAATGTAGATTTTGACAAAAATAAGTTTAAGAATGCTATTAAATTAGTATATTCTACTGAAGCCGAGAAAAATCTAGAAAAGCTTATACTCAAAGAAAGACCAGATGTATGTCATGTGAATTTAATATACCATCATTTAACTCCATCTATATTCAGAGTATTAAATAAGCATAACATACCTATTATTTTTACAGCGCATGACTATAAAATTATATGTCCTAATTATAAAATGTGGGATAAAGGTAAGATATGTAAAAAATGTAGAAATGGAAAATTCATAAATTGTTTTGTGAATAAGTGTCATAAAAATTCTCATATATTTAGTTTATTATTAACAATAGAAGCATATTTGCATAAATTACTTAGATCATATGACTATATAGACTATATAATAAGTCCGAGTGAATTCATGAAGAAAGCTTTAATACAATTTGGAATAAATAAAGAAAAAATTAAGTATATTCCAAACTTTACAAATGTCAAAGATGAAGATATAGAAAATAATATAGGGGAGTATATCTTATATTTTGGAAGATTAAGTGAAGAAAAGGGAATAGAAACTTTTATAAAATCTAAGAAGTATATAAATAAAGACATAAAATATAAAATCGTAGGCAGAGGACCTATGGAAGATACATTAAGAGATATTATAAAATTAAATAATCTAAATAATATAGAAATTTGTGGATTTTTAGAAGGTGAAAATTTAAATCAAGTAATTAAAAATAGTAGGTTGGTTGTTGTTCCATCTGAATGTAATGAGGTGTTTGGATTGACTGCTATAGAGGCATTTATTAATAAAAAGATAGTTATAGCATCTAAAGAAGGTGGTTTAAAAGAATTAATAGAAGTAGGTAAAAATGGATACTTATTTAATTCAGGAGATTATAAAGACTTAGCTGAAAAAATAGACGCAGCTATGAGGATTAGTGAAATTAATATAAAAAATATGCAATCTTATGCTAGGGGGAATGCTATACAATTATATAATGATCAAGTATATTATAATGAACTTATCAAATTATACAATTCAGCTATAGATAATCATAAGGCAAGCTATAGAAAATGAGAGGATGTTTAAAAATGAAAAATATATTTATTATTGGATCAAAGGGAATACCTTCAAAATATGGAGGTTTTGAAACATTTGTAGATAAGTTGACTGAAAATAAAAAAAGTAATGACATAAAGTATCATGTCTCTTGTTTATCTGATAATAATAATGAATTTGAATATAATGGAGCGAGATGTTTTAATGTAGAGATATCTGATATAGGCAGTGCAAAAGCTGTATTGTATGATATAAAAGCACTTAAAAAATGCACAGAATATATAACAAAACATAATTTAGGAAATAGTATAGTATACATATTAGCTTGTAGGATAGGACCATTTGTACGTAGTTATAAAAAAAAGTTAGAACAAATGGGAGTAAAGGTATATGTAAATCCTGATGGACATGAATGGAAAAGAAGTAAATGGAATTATGCTATAAGGAATTATTGGAAAATATCTGAGAAGTTAATGGTAAAGTATGCAGACTTATTGATATGTGATTCTAAAGGTATTGAGTCATATATAAAGGAAGATTATAAAAAATACAATCCGAAAACTACTTTTATAGCATATGGATCAGATGTAAGTCAATCAAATTTAAAAGATGATTCAAAAGATTTAGTTGATTGGTATAATAAAAATAATATAAAAAATAACCAATATTATCTTATAGTAGGTAGATTCGTTCCAGAAAATAATTATGAATTAATGATACGCGAATTTATGAAGTCAAATTCTTCGAAAGATTTAGTTATAATTTCAAATGTAGAAGAAAATAAATTTTATAAAGAATTACTAGAAAAAACTAAGTTTGACAGAGATAAAAGAATTAAATTTGTGGGGACTGTTTATAATCAAGAATTACTTAAAAAAATAAGAGAAAATTCATATGGATATTTACATGGACATGAGGTTGGAGGCACTAATCCATCTCTACTAGAAGCTTTATCAAGTACTAACTTAAATTTATTACTTGATGTTGTTTTCAATAAAGAGGTTGGACAAGATGCAGCTCTATATTTTAACAAAAATAATGGAGATTTAGCTGATTTAATCAGTAAAGTAGATAAAATAAATGAAAAACAAATAAATGAATTAAGAACTAAAGCAAAGAATAGAATAGAAAATAATTATACATGGAATATTATAGTAGATAAATATGAAAAATTATTTTTGAATTCTATTTAAGTATCTATTATTAGTGATTATAAAAACCACTGAAAAGACAGGTATGATGGATAAGTGACATATAATTATTAAATCTTGTAAGGTGAAGTATAGTATGGAAATATGCGGAATTGTAACCTGGTATAATCCTAGTATTAAAGAGCTATCAAATATAAAAAGCTACATTAAATATGTAGATAGACTTATAGTTGTAGATAATTCACAAAAAGATAACTCTAATATGATAGAAGGGTTAAAAAGTATAGAGTATATAAGCAATATGGAAAATTTAGGAATAGCTAGGGCTTTAAATATAGGTTGTGAAAAGCGATAGGTTATGGATATAAGTGGGTCTTAACTATGGATCAAGACTCGAATTTTGACAAATCGATGATTGAATTATATATAAAAAAATTTGAAGAAATGAAAATGAAAAATAGTTCAATAGCTATATTTGCACCAAAAACATCAAATAATGAGAGATATGGATATGTTGATAGGGTTATAACATCTGGAAATATATTGAATTTAGAGGCTTATAAACTACTAAATGGATTTGACGATAATTTATTTATTGATGAAGTAGATTTTGATTTATGCTTTAAAGCATGTGAAGCTGGATATAAAATATATAAATTTGAAGATATAATTTTAAATCATAAATTGGGAAATAGTAAAAAGGTAAAAATACTAATTAAAGAGTTTACATGTATGAACCATCAATATATTAGAAAATATTATATTATAAGAAACCGATGTATAGTAAAGAATAGATATCCTAATTACACTAAACACTATACAATATATAATGTAATAGATTTGGTAAAGGTAATATTAGGAGAGGAAGATAAGCTTAGAAGAATAAGATATATGATTAAAGGATATGTAGATTATAAAAAAAATAACTTAGGAAAATTAAATATCAAATAAATAAAAGCATACAGAGAGAATTTAGGCATGGATATAAAAATATTGAGTTGCTTTCATAAAGATTTTGACAGAATGATTAGCAATATAATTTAGCCTATACATATCGGTAAAGAAAACTATAATACTAGTATTAACTTGTTGTTCTAGTCAAATTTTATACAAATGAAACTCCAACAAATATAACAACCTAAGGTTTAGCCAAAATCTAAAGTAGGTTTTTATATGTTGGAGCTTAATAAATATTATATCCAAAAGATAGAAAATTTAATGGATTTATTTACAACTATTTTGTAATTATAGATGATATATATAATAAAGTTACACCTATTGGAATTAGAACTACACGTAAAAGATGAGGATTTAAATAGAAGCATGGATGTACTTGAGATGGCTTTAGAATTATATAAAAATAAAAAATAGTTTATATATTAGGGTAATACTTTTCATGTAGTGATATAACTATATTATATATCACTACATATTTTTATTTTCAATATATATAAATATGTCGGGAGGTAAGCATGAGTAAAGTAGCTAAATCAGCAATTGGACTTATGATAGCTACTATCATAGCCAAAATACTTGGATTTGGAAGAGAGTTAGTACTAGCATCCTCATATGGAGCATCTATATATAGTGATGCATATATTACTGCAATGAATATACCATTAGTTATATTTGCATCAATAGGAGCTGCATTAGGAACAACATTTATACCTATGTACTGTGATATAAATAGCAATTTAGGAGAAGAAAAAGCATTAAAGTTTACTAATAATATGTTTAACATAATAATAGGAATGTGTTTATTATTAGCAGCACTAGGATTTATATTTGTAGAACCATTAGTAAAAATATTTGCATTTGGATTTAAAGCAGAAACTTTTGAAATAGCTGTAAATTTTACTAAAATACTTATAGTTAGCATTGTATTTACAGGACTTAGTTTTGTAATGACTGCATATCTTCAAGTGAAAAATAATTTCACGATACCGGGACTTATAAGTGTTCCTAGAAATATAATAATAATAAGTTCTATGCTGTTAAGTGTAAAATATGGACCATATATAATGGTATGGGGAACTGCAATAGGACTGGCTAGTGAATTTTTATTTCAACTTCCATTTGCAATAAAAAGAGGATATAAATATAAGCCGTATATAAATATTAAAGATGAATATATAAAAAAGACAGCTTGGTTAATAGGGCCAGTTCTTATAGGTGTTGGAGTTAATCAAGTAAATGCTATGATAGACAGAACATTAGCATCTACTTTAGTAGAGGGCAGCATATCTTCGCTTAATTATGCTAATAAACTAAATGGATTTGTAATGGGGTTATTTATAGCATCGATTTCTGCTGTTATATATCCTATGTTGTCTAAGTTATCATCAGAAGATAATAAAGAAAAGTTTACAAGTTCTGTAGTACAAAGTATTAATAGTGTAATACTTTTAGTCGTACCTATATCAGTTGGTGCTATGGTGCTTGCTACTCCTATAGTAAAGATATTGTTCCAAAGAGGAGAGTTTGACACTAGAGCTACTAGTATGACAGCTATAGCACTAGTTATGTATTCTATAGGTATGGTAGCATTTGGACTTAGAGATATATTAGGAAAGGTATTTTATTCTTTGCAAGATACTAAAACGCCTATGATAAATGGTGCAATTGCTATGGTTATGAATATAGTATTTAATTTAGTATTCATAAGACATTTAAAACATGCAGGATTGGCACTTGGGACAAGTCTATCAGCTATAATATGCATATTCTTGTTGTTTGGTAGCCTTAAGAAAAAGATTGGATATTTTGGACAAGATAAGATATTAAAAACTACTTTTAAGTCAATTATATCGGCAGTTGCTATGGGGATAGTTACATACTTTGCATATGATATTTTGGTAAGTGTACTAGGTACAGGATTTATAATGGAAGCTATATCAGTATTTGGATCTATTGGTATAGGTGCAATAGTTTATGGAGCATTAGTAGTAGTATTAAAAGTAGAAGAAGTTAATATAATAATAGAGATAATTAAATCAAAGTTAAAAAAGAGCAAAGATTGTAAAGAATCACTGAATAATATATGTGGGTAGAAAGATTACAAATTTTGATATATATGAAGTTATTGAGCCAAGAAGAAGTGGTGATCCTGCTGTGCTTATTGCTTCAAGTGAAAAGGCAAGAAGTGTTCTTGGATGGAAGCCACAGTTTGATTGTTTAGAAAAGATTATTGAAGCTGCTTGGAATTGGCATAGTAAAAATACTATGGGATTTAAGTAATATGACCCTGTCGTGTTTTACGACACAGGGGGTATGTTGAAATTTTAGATTATAAACGTTGAAATATAGAACAAATAACCTTAAGGAATGATTAATTTCTTGGGGGGTATTCTTGGGAGGATGTCATGAGAAAGACTGTTAAAAAAGCGATTATACCGGCTGCAGGTCTTGGTACTAGATTTTTACCTGCTACTAAATCTCAGCCAAAGGAAATGTTACCTATAGTTGATAAACCAACTTTGCAATATATAATAGAAGAAGCTATCGCTAGTGGTATTGAAGAAATATTAATAGTAACAGGAAGAAGCAAGAAATCAATAGAAGATCATTTTGACCGTTCTGTAGAGCTAGAGTTAGAGCTTGAGCAAAAGGGTAAGGTTGAGATGCTTAAGATGGTTCAAGATATTTCTAATATGGTAAATATTCATTATATTAGACAAAAGGAACCAAAGGGACTTGGTCATGCTATACATTGTGCTAAGAGTTTTATAGGTAACGATCCATTTGCAGTGCTTCTTGGTGATGATATTGTTGATTCTGATACTCCATGTTTAAAGCAGTTAATAAATGCTTATGATGAATATGGAACATCTATTTTAGGTGTTCAAGAAGTTGCTGACGAAGATACTTGTAAATATGGTATTTTAGATGTTAAGCATATAGAAAATAGAGTATATAAGGTAAAGGATATGGTTGAAAAGCCAGATGTTGATAAAGCTCCTTCTAATATTGCTATACTTGGTAGATATATTATAACTCCTGCTATTTTTGATATTTTAGAAAATCAAGAACCTGGTAAGGGTGGAGAGATTCAGTTAACTGATGCTTTAAAGACTCTTGCACACCAGGAAGCTATATATGCATATAATTTTGAGGGTAGAAGATATGATGTTGGTGATAAGTTAGGATTTTTAGAAGCGACAATAGATTTTGCTCTTAAAAGACCTGAGCTTAGAGATGATTTAATGGATTTTATAAAGAGTAAGATTGAGGCTGATAAGGTTGTAGAAAAAGAAGTTGATGTGATGGATGAAGTTGCATTAGCTGTTGAATAGATAATAAATTAAAATAGCTAAAGGTTAACTCTTTGGCTATTTTGTTGCGTATTAAAGGAGAGGATGTATATGAAAGAGATAAAGAAAAAGCATATGAAGCTTAGAGAACAAAATATTAAGGATATAGTTAGTGATAAGGAAAGAAGGCTTAATCAAGATGTTGAGGATGCTAATTTAGTTAGGCAGTTGAAGGAAGAAAATAAGGGTAAGGTTAAGAAATATGCTTGTGAAAGAAGGGATAATACAAAGAAGGCGCAGGAGTATTTTAGAGAACAAAATGGAAGAAGTAGAAATAATAGTAGTGGAATTTTTGGTTTTATTAAGAAGGTTATCAAGATACCTATATATGCTTTTGGTATTATGTTTATTTTAGCTATCATTGGTTCATTTATGGGTAATGATGTAGAGTATTCTGATGGTAAGGTTGCGTCTGTAAGTAAAGAGTTTGTAGAAGAGGACTATGCAAGTATTGGGTATGATGAGATTGCTAGAAATCCGAAGGAATATGTTGGTAGTAAGGTGAAGTATACTGGTGAGGTTGTTCAGGTTATGGAGAAGGGTAAGGAGTTACAGATGAGGGTTAATGTGACTAAGGGTGAGTATATTTATGAGGATACTGTGTTTGTAATGTATGATAGATCTTCTGAGTCTGAGAGTAGAATATTAGAGAAAGATATTGTTACTATATATGGGGAGTCTGATGATTTGATTAGCTATAAGTCTGCTATTGGTTCTTGGGTGACTATTCCTAAGATTAAGGCTCATAGGATAGATATTGAAAATGAATAATATATAATTAAATTAAAAATGAGTATAGTCTAGTTATTTTATACACTAAATTCGATAAGCTTATCTAAAAATTTATTGTATAATTATGATGAATATGATTTTTAAAAAAAATATAGAAAGTATAATATAGGTGTTGGTATGAGATATAAAGAGTTTAAAGGTAGGGTATTGGATTGTTTGATTAGTTATAAAGAAAAAGAGATTGGAACTTCAAAAAGTGGTAGATGGAGAGACAAAGAGTATAAACATATTTTACATGAGGATGAAAAGTATGAAAATTTTATGTTTATAGAACCTAAAAGTTATGTTAAGGATAAAAAAATATCTTTACATACAGGATTTGCACATCTTAATTCTTCTCAGGTTATGTGTATTAATTATTTTGAACCTTTAATTAGAGATGGTTTACTTGGTGAATTTATAGAGGGAATAATAGATGGTTTAGAAGATGTAGTTATTGAATGTTGTAAATTTGAAAAGTTGAGTCCAATAGATAGCACTAATTTTGATTTTTATGTTAAATTGGAAAGTGGAGAGAGGATATTTTTTGAGATAAAGTATACTGAATCTGAGTTTGCAAGTGCTAAGAATGATAAAAGTCATATGGAGAAAATAGATACTGTATATTCTAAAATGGCAGAGGATAGTAAATATTTTAAGGATGGACTTCCTGAGGATTTCATTAAAAACTATCAGTTATATAGAAATATGCTACATATACAAAATAATTCAGACTATTTGGTATTGATATATCCTTATGATAATTTGAGTTTAAGGAAACAAGCTGAGGGTGTTTTGAATAAGGGTGCGTACGGAAATGTTATAAGTCTTGACTGGAAGAATATTTCAAAAAGTAAGTATTATGGAGAGTTTTATAAGAAATATTTGAGTTATTAAAGATAAATAAATTATATATTATATAAAAAATTATTACTTTAGTACTAGGGGGAAATATGAAAAAATTTAATAAGATAGCAATAACACTAATAAGTGTTATAGTTATAATTGGTTTAGCAAGTATTGGTTTTGTATATTCTAAATTAAACTCTATATATGTTAAAGAGGAAGCTGTAAAAAGTGCGGAGGATTCAAAGGCATCTATGGTTGATGGTATAACTAATATATTACTTGTTGGTACTGATGGTGAGAATGTAGAAAAAGGTAATAGGTCAGATTCTATTATGCTAGTTACTATAGATAGTAATAAAAAAGATATTAAGATAAGTTCTATAGCTAGAGATACTTATGTTGATATACCGGGATATAGTACGGAAAAGTTGACTCATGCTTATGCGTATGAAGGTATAGATCTTTTAAAGGAAGTTTTTAAGGTTAATTTTGATCTTGATATAGATAAGTATATAGCTGTTAACTTTGTTTCATTTATGGATATTATGGATGAATTAGGTGGGGTTGAAGTTAATGTTGAAGAAAAAGATGTTGATGAGGTTAATAAGTATATAGATGCTTGTTATGAGTATTATCATAATAAAAAAGATGAAGTAGATAAGGAATATATAACAAAAGCTGGTGTTCAAAAATTAAATGGGTATCAAGCTCTTGCTTTTAGTAGGATAAGATACACTGATGATGCTTTTGCTAGGGATAATAGACATAGAGAAGTTGCACAGAGTGTTTATAAAGAGTTTCTAAAAAAAGGTCCAGAGGAGTACAAGAAAGCTGCTGATATAATTTTAGATAATACTAAGACTAATATAAGTCCTATGGAGATGTTGAATTTAGGATACAGCGTGCTTAATATTAATGATAAGAAAATAGATCAGTTGCAGTTCCCATTAGAGGAGTATAGAAATGGTCATATTATAAGTAAGGAAAAAGGCTGGGTTTTAGAGTGGGATAGAGAAGAGAACTTAAAGGCTTGGCATGAGTTTATTTATGGTGAGGATAATAAATAGTGGTTTAGTAGCATTGAAGTTTAATAAGCCTAATTAAAATACAAAAATGAATAGAAATAAATTTAGGCTTAAGTTAAGTTGATTTATTAATCATATATAAATATAATGTAAGTATAAAAGCTATATTCAGATTGGTAACCAGAACACATCTATTTGAATATAGCTTTATTTAATAAAACAAGGGCATATTTAAAGTAGAAAAGTGTTAATGATTTGGAGGGAGAGTATGCATTGTTGGAATTGTAAAAGTATAGTTGATGATAGTTCTGTATATTGTCAGCACTGTGGTGAAAAAATTAATAAAGAAAAAGAATTAAATAAAGATATCGATTTCAAGGACAAGAGTAATAAACAGCCTAATTACGCTAAAGAAAGCTTATGTAAATTTAAAAATAAACGAAATGTTATTCTAGGAGTAGTTATATTAATCCTAATAGCAATAGTTTATAAAATGACAAATTACGATTATATTAGAACAGTAAGTAAATATACATTAAAAAATATAGACATATCAAGGTATTTCCCATATCAGGTTGGGACGACAAAATTTTATAAAACGGTAGGTGATACTGGAGTAGAAAGTTTCGGTAAAGAAGAAACTATACCTTATAAAAATAACACTGATGAAAGTAAAGTAAACTTAGTAGACTATAGTCCTTTGCTAGACGGGGAGTTATCTAAAATAAACTCATGTGAAATTCAAGAAGATAAAATTATACTATTTAATAGTGTTAATGCTGTACTTAATTCTAATATAAAAACACAAGAAATAATACTTAACAAAGAAACAATAAGAGAATATGAAGGAAGAATAGAGTACGTAACAGCAGTTAATAAAACCATAGAAACTGAGGGGGGAGTATTTGAAGACTGTATAGAAATAACTACAAAAACAGAAGGATTTGATACATATATAAAAACATATCTTGCACCAGAGTTAGGAGAAGTATTAAGTATATTTGTAGATGATGTTAATAGTGATGATATCCAGTTAGTAGAGTATGAACTAACTGGATATGAATTACCTAATAATCAAGAGAATAAAATACCTAATCAAGAAGATAATTCTACAGATGATAATAGTGAATTTAATATAGAGAATAAAGAAGAAGGATTTCAAGATAGTAATAAGTTCAACCAAGATAGTTTGAATATTGTAGATAACAAATCAGAAATAATTATAGAAGATACAGAGTTTAATTTCAGTATAAAGCTTCCTCAAAGTTGGAAAGGAAAATATGCTATATCAAGAGAAAATTTTAGTCAGTTTAACATAAACCTAGGAAATACTTATTCTAAAACTTTAGATTTCTTGTATACACCACAGGGATTAAGTCCTCAGTATATGTTCAGTTTAGTAGTATTTAATACAGACATGTTAGATGGATTAGTAGAAGAGCAAGAAAGAGATATAAGAGAAAATGCAGTAATTATTAATGATGAATTTTATGTAGAGTGTTTTACAGTACCAGAGCCAAGTCAAGAAATAGTAAATAATGAAGAATTATTATCAGAGATGATGAAGATGGTAAATGACGATTTACCTAAAATACTAGAAACTATAAAATTTTCAAAATAGGTAACATAGAAATACAAGTAAATAAGTATTAATAGTTAATTTTTGGGGGATATAATGAAAATCGAAAGCTTAATGATTACAGAAAGCGAAGTAATAGATAGTGTGTCATCTAAGTTAGAAAAAATAGGGTTTGAGATAAAACGAAAGTGCAATATATCACAAGAAGGAATTGACATATACGCAGTTAAAAATGATATAGAATTATTTATAGAAGCAAAAGGTGGAACTACATCAAAAGACACAAGTAGAAAAGGAAAGCCTTTTAATAGTAGTCAAGTGAAAAACCATATTGCAATGGCTATTTTAAAGGCTATGCAAATAAAACAGAAACATAATAATGCTAGAATAGGAATAGCATTACCAAATGATAAAAAACATAAAAAAGTAATAAACACTTTAAAATCATCAATAGAATTATTAAATATAGATGTAATTTGGAGTGATGGCAAAGAAGTAATAATAGAGCATAGTAATAATGAAAGTAGATATAAATAGTAACTTAGTGATTTAAGCTACTATTTTTGATACAAAGAACTAATTAATAAAAAACAAGCTCTGTAGAGTAAGGTACGGAGAACCGTGTCATAAGTAACGGAGATTTTTTGCATAGAAGGTTGATATTTATCAGGTCCTTGTATTAGCAATGAAAAAAGCTGGGTTTTAGAGTGGGATAGAGAATAGAACTTAAAGGCTTGGCATGAGTTTATTTATGGTGAGGATAGTAAATAGTGTTTAAGATATTAAAAAAGTCATAGACTTATTCTATGACTTTTTTGCATGGGCTATTTTATAAGTAAGCTTATCAGCTATTAATATTCCTATAAACCCTCCTAGAGTATTAAGTATTAAGTCGTCTATGTCTGTTAGTCTCATAGGAAGTAGTATTTGTACACATTCTACAAAGATAGTAGAGTATATACAAAGTTTTAGTGTTTTGTTAAAGTTACCGTTGAACTTTATATAGCCGAAGAATCCAAGAGGTATGAATAATAGAGTGTTTCCTAGTACATTTGCACATATATCTATTATGTTTCCATTTTTTAAAAATATTGTTATTATTTTAAAGGGTATTAGGTTAAATTCATGTTTAATATCTAAGTTTGTTGATATTGGAAACATTGTTAGTGATATTATAAATAATATTGATAGGCAGAATCCCATGTTTAGGTAGTTGTTAAATAATAAGATGTTATCTTTTTTTATAAATATGTATAGGTTGCTTAGTAGATAAGCAAAGATTAGTATAAATATAAGAAAGATGTTAAAACGCATTAGTGTAATCATAAATATCTCCATTCCATTATAATCCATATATATTATACAATATGGACTAAGATATGGGAATATATACTATGGATTCATATTATAGTAGTTTTTTAATATGTAATTTTAGAAATGGTATAATTTGAAAATAATTATGATATAATTTATATGAATTTACTAAATAATACTAAAAAATGTTACAACTACATTATACAAGGGGGATATTAATGAAAAAATTTAGTTTAAAACAATTATTAAGTATAATACTTTCATTGTTATTAGTAATTAATGCTTTGCCAATGAATGTAAACAAAGTTTATGCGGATCTTTCTGCTACGACACAATCTAACTCAAATACTAGACGAGGATATAATTCTGCTGTAGATACATCTGTTCACGAAATTAATGAAACATATATAAATCCAATGTACGAGGATATATATACAGAATCATCTATTTCTAGTAATAGCAGTCATTTACTTGCAAATAAAAGAAATTTTACCACACTTAATGATGTAAAACGTTTTGCAACAATTAAAGACGCAAGTAACTATATGCGTCAACAAATGGTTAAAAGATCTGATGTGATTACTTTTATGGTAAATACAAAATATTATAATGAAATTTATAAAGATATTTTTAATCTAGCTATTGAAGATAGGAATGGATATAGTTCAAGTGAAGGAGATTATTTGAAAGTTCATTTTGGAGGCTGTAGCTGCCAAGGATATAGAAATTCTGAAGGTGTTATATTAACTTATACAATGAAATACTTATCTACCTATGAGCAAGAACTAAAAGTTAATGCTGAAGTAAAAAAGGTATTAGATAAATTAAATGTGTATAATGCAAATGAATATACAAAAATTAAAGCAGTTCATGATTACATAGTTAAAAATATAAAATATGATTATAGTTTATCTAATTATTCGGCATACAATGCAATTATTGAAAAAAATGTTGTATGTCAGGGGTTTGCGTCTTTAACATATAAAATGTTAAAAGAATTAGGTATAGGAGTACGTTTCATTGCTAGTGATGATCATGCGTGGAATATCGTACGTATTGGAGGATTGTGGTACAATATTGACAATACATGGGATCAAAACATTTCAAATAATAATATAAGCTATAAATACTTCTTGAAAAGTACAGCAGACTTTGATAATCATGTAAGAAGTGCAGAATACAGTACAAATTCATTCAATTCAACTTATTTAATGGCTAAAAGTTCTTATGTGTATTATCCAGTAAAAGGAATAATATTAAATAAAACATCAACTACGATAAATAAAGGAAACACAGAAAATTTATCAGTTACATATAATCCCACATATACAACAGCTAGCAAGAATGTAAGATGGAGTACGTCAAATGCAAAAGTGGCGACAGTGGCAAATGGAAAAGTAACAGCAGTAGGATCAGGGACAACTACCATAACGGCACAAGTAGAAGACAAGATAGCTAAATGTATAGTAACTGTAAAAGCTCCATTAAAAGAGATAAAGTTAAATAAGGCATCAACTACAATAAATAAAGGAAGCGCAGAAAATCTATCAGTTATATATAACCCAATAGATACAACAGATAGCAAGAATGTAAAATGGAGTACATCTAATGTAAAAGTGGCAACAGTATCAAATGGAAAAGTAACAGCAGTAGGGGTAGGAAGTACTACAATAACAGCACAAGTAGGAACAAAGATAGCGAAATGTATAGTAACGGTAAAAGCGCCAATAAAATTAAATAAGAAATAAAATTAAATGAAATGATAATGGATGAATTAGGTGAGGTTGAAGTCAATGTTGAGGAAAAATACATTGATGAAATTAATAGAAAAGAGTGTCTCAAAATGATTTTTATAATCATAGGAGACACTTTTTTCTTGTAAAAATATAACCATTTAGTATATTTTAGCATTGAAAAATTACTAAAAGAAAAATTACTAAAAAAGAAATAAAAATTACCTTAGAGTAAATTAAAATTACCAAAACGTAAATTAAATTTACTTTTTAGGAAATGTATGTTCCTTAGAAAAACATTTCCAAAAGAACGTAAGTTGGATAAAAAAATTAAAATTATTGCTAAATAAAGAGAATAGTACTACAATATATGTTATAAAGAGTGTGATGAAAGAAATTTACTGAAAAAGGGGAGCGAACAAAATGTCTTTTAGATTTTACAAAACGAACAAGAGTGTGATGGGATTTGATTGTAATAATGAGATACATAAGATTGTTTTTAATCATTATATAATGAGAAAGGCAAATCTTCATAGGATGAAGTGGGATTTACCAGATGGTCAGTTTAAGATTACTGCAAGAACTGCTGCTAGTGATTTAAAGTTATCAAGGTCTACTATTAATAGGCTTATTAATGAGTTTGAAAGTCTTGGTATTGTTGATGCTATTAAAAAGTCTAGTGTGGGTAATTGTAGTTCTATTTATGAGTATGTAACCGAGCGAAAAAGTAAATCTATGTCTAAAAGTGAACCATTAATTGAGACAGTGTGTGAGACGGTAGATGGGCCATTAAAGGTTAGCAATTTCAATGATTTTAGTGATTGTGAAGTGCCAGATGATGGGACTTGTAATGAGTCGGTTCGTGAGACATCTAATATAAAGTATTTAAATAAAGAATTAAATAAAGAATTAAATAAAGATAATATATATTCTCGTGTGGTTTTTTATTTGAATGAAAAGTCCAAGAAGAATTTTAAGAGCACTACTAAAAAAACTAGGGATTGTATAGGTGCTAGGCTCAATGAGGGATTTGTTGAGGAAGACTTTTACAGGGTGATTGATGTTAAGTGTGGTCAATGGATGGATGGTGATATGGAGAAGTTTTTAAGGCCAGAGACTTTATTTAGCAATAAGTTTGAGAGTTATTTAAATGAAAAGTGTGTAAGTATTGATGAAAATTTAGAAGATGTTAAGCCTTACAAGATTGATTTTAATTTTTAGGCTATTGGGGGATTGGGGTTATGCAAAGTTTAAGTGCACTGGAGGTTGAACAATCTATTTTGGGGAGTATTATTGTTGAGCCAACTTTAGTTTATAAGATTGATGAGTTACATGAGGAAATGTTTACTTGCAATGATAATAAGATGATTTTTAGTGTTATGAAGAGTTTACATAAATGTAAGATGGCTGTTGATGTTGCTTCTATTGTAAGTAAGGTTGGCATGGAGAGTAGAGATGTATATATTAGGTATTTGAGTGAGATTTGTGCTGGTAGTCAAAGTTATGCTATTGATAGTCATATTGAGATTTTGAGAGATACTTACAGTAGGAATGTTTTAAAGAAGCTTGTTATAGATTTTTCATATGATTTAAATGATGGTAAGGATATTTCTTCAGCTCTTAATATTTTTGAAAATGGTGTTAGTAAGCTTCTAGAAGAGGATGTTGAGTATGATGATAGTATTTCATATATTGCTCACAAGACTTTGGATTATTTAGAGGATGATAGTGAGCTTGGGTTTAAGTTTGGTATTGCATTATTAGATGATATTATTGGTGGTTTGTATAAGGGTGAACTTACTACTATTGCTGCTAGAAGTGGTGTGGGTAAGACTGCTCTGGCTCTTCAGATTATGTTAAATTGTGCAGCTCAGGGTAAGAAGGTTTTGTTTATTAGTAGAGAGATGAGTAATATTCAAGTTTTCATGAGAAACATTACTAAAAAGACTGGTGTTAGTAGTAATAAGATGAAGTATAAAAATCTTGGTGATGATGATTGGAAGCCTATTATTGATTATATTAATAATGTTACTAGGGAAAATTTGATTCATATTAATGATCAGGTTAGTACTGTTGGTGGTATTAAAAAGAGAATTAGAAAGGTTAAGCCTGATTTAGTGATTGTGGATTATGTTCAGTTATTGAGTATTGAGGAGAGGTTACAAAGTAGGGAAAGGGAGGTTGCTAGTTTATCTAGGGAGCTTAAGAATATTACTTTGGATTTTGGTATTCCGGTTATTCAGCTTAGTCAGTTAAATGATGAGATGAAGGATTTTAGGCCTTGGGGTGAGAGACCTATGAGAGATAGTAAGGCGATTTTTCATGATAGTAATAATGTTGTTTATATTCATGAGCCTGTTGGTAATGATTTTGAGAAGGCAATAGATGCTGCTAATCTTGAGAAGTATAGGGTTATGCAGATGAAAAATGAGGGTGTTAAGTTATTGGATTTGATTGTTGCTAAGTGCAGAGATGGAGAAACTAATTATAGGCATTATTGGTATAATGGTCCAAGGCTTCACTTTGAGGAGATTGTATATTAGGGGGGATATTTATGAAATTACAAAGAGATGATATTGGTTATAAGTTGGAGAATTTGTTTGAGATTGTGGGAGAGGAGAAGTTTTTAGAGATTTCTAGGATGTATGGTGGTAGTAATTTGTATATTCCTACTTATAGTAGTGTGGTTAGAAATGGTAGGAACAGGGAAATTGTTAAGAGATATAATGGGGTTAATGCTAGTCAGTTGGCTAAGGAGTATGGGATGTGTGTTAATCAGCTTAATAGGATTGTTATGGAGTAAGTTAGTCAAAAGAGAAGAGTGTGGAAAATTAAATTTAACTAGCGCAATAGATTAATTATATATAATAAAAATTCGAAATATATTGTCTATTAAAAAAAGAGTCTGAAAATATTTCTTTTTAATTAAATACCACTTATTTTAAGTGTATGCAATATAAAAAATAATACAAATAAAGGTAAGATTATCCATAACTACGAGGTTTCTTACCTTTATGCTATCATTAAAAATATTATACAAGAATTTATATAAATTAATATTTTCACTCTTCACTTTTTCTAAAACTTATATAGCCTATTTACTAATCGTGATGCAGTGCATCTACAACATTATATTTAGAGGCTTTAATAGCTGGAATTAAACTAAATATAACTGCTTGTGCTATTGCATATAAGAATGCAGATATAATCACTCTGTATTTAAATACTATAATAATTTCCTTATTTAATATATATTTATAAAAATAATCTAAACCTAAAGCTAACGTAATTGATATAAATGTAGCTAAAAATACACTTGCAATGCTTATTACTATAGATTCTACGACAAACTGTATAATAATATCTTCTTGTGAAGCACCCATAGATTTTTTTATTCCGATTTCAGGAATTCTCTCTTTTATAGAGAAAAACATTGTATTCATTACATTAAGACCAGATATAATTATAATTATTATCATAATTATTGTTAACATAGTTTCAATATTTACATTTACAGCTTTAACATCTTCCATATGTTTATAATATGAGTAAACACTAATATTTGAGTCTACTTGCTCGTAGAAATTTTCTATTTTTGAATTGTTTTTTTTAAAATTATCTTTATTAAATTTGTAAATTATACTGCTATAATTTTCTGATGTTGCTGGATCTATTTCGTTTATAGTTGATATAGGAGCTATTAATAAACTGCTAATAGGAATAATCATATTTTCTTCTTTAACTTTATAAGCTTCTAAAACTTGTTGTCTTTGCTGGATTTCTGAGTCTGTATCTTTATAAACTCCAACTATTGTAAATAACTCATTTTCAATTGATCCATCTTTAGAGATAGAAATAGGCATTTCTTTTCCTATAGCTTTTTTATTTCCAAAAACTAATTTGCTTGTAAATTCACTTATTAACAGTACTTTTTTCTTATTTTTTATATCTTCTTGAGTTAAATCTCTACCTTCTATTATTTTTGTATTATAAACATTCCCACCATCATTTATATCTATTATAGGCACATCACATACAGAAGGTGTAACCCCATAAATACTTGCATTAATCTTTATATTACTCTCTTCAGTTCCTTCAAATAATGAGGCAGATATTGGTGTTGAATAAACAGACCCTTTATATTTACCCAAGTTTTTACTTAGATTATTTGAAATATATTTATTAATTTCTCCGCTGGTAATAATTGTATTTTTATCAAAATTAATATATTGTTTATATAATGAATAAGTAGCTGATTCAATACCTACTAAACCAAGAATAAATATAACAATTCCAATAGTAATACCACTAATACTCAATGACAATCTTTTCCTATTTGAAATGACAATTTTTAGTGAGTGAACACATAACATAAATAATCTACGCATTTATTAAAATTCCGCCTTTTTTAAGTATATATCTAGTATCTGCATATTTAGTAATATATGGATTATGAGTTACCATTATTATGGAATTACCTTTCTCCTTGTATTTATAAAAAATATCCATTACTATCTTAGTATTGTATTCATCTAAGCTTCCTGTGGGCTCATCACAAATCAATACTTTAGGATTCATTATTAAAGATCTTGCTATAGCGACCCTTTGTTTCTCTCCTCCCGATAGAATTTCAGCCTTCTTATCTAAAATATCAAAAATATTAAGTTCTTTAGCAAGTTCTTCAATTCTATTTTTCATTTCTTTATTAGAAGAGTTTTCTCTATATAAATAGGGCACTGCTAAATTATCCCTTACACTTAAGGTAGGTATTAAACAGTACATTTGAAAAATAAATGATATATATTTACTACGAATTTTTTCTAATTTACATTTTTTTATAGATCGAACATCTTTCTCTAGAAGTTTATATGACCCAGAATCAAAATCATCTAAAAAGCCAATTATGTTTAATAGTGTACTTTTTCCTGCACCTGATTCTCCTTGTATTGAAACAAATTCACCTTTTTTTATATTTAAAGATAATCCATCTAGTATCATTCTTTTGTTGTCATAAGACTTTTTTATATTATCAATCTCTATAATGTAAGTATTATTGTTCATTTGTTAATTCACCTATTTTATTTGATAGCAAGTTTTTTTCATCTATATAAATCTGATATATTATATCATTTTCATTTAAGCCCGATTTAATTTCTACTACTTCGCTACCAACTAATCCTATATCTACATTTATTTTATCATATGAACCTTCTGCGTCTTGATTTTCTCTATATACATAATAATCATTATTTTTAACATATACATATTCCAATGGTAAATATAAAACATCATTTTTCTCTTTAGCAGTAAAAGAAAGATTGACTTGCATCCCAGGCATCAATAACATATTTTCATCTTTATAATTTAAGAAAGCTTCCATATCATCTTCTTCTGAAACTATTCCACTAGTATAGAAAACTTTTGCATTCATATTATTTTCATTGACTTCAAAAGTTGCACTAGATTTATATTTTACATCCTGAGCATTTTTTGAATTTATACTCGCTTTTAAATATAATTTTGAATAATCTATAAATGTTATAGTAGAATAACCTTCATTTTGTACAATATCTATAATTTTTCCTCTAATAGGACTTTTGAAAGAGTATTTATTGTTAACAAATATAACTTCCCCTTTAGATACTTTGTCACCTATACTTTTTTGCCAACCTGTTTGACCTTTATTTGCCAATAAAGTAGTAAAAGTATATATTTCATCTTCACTACTAGAAACTTTAGCTTTTGCAGTAAATACTTCAGATACATTACCTATCTGAACAGAGGTAATCGAATTTGCAACATTAAAATTACTATTCATATCCTCTGATATTGATACGATATCACTATCAGTTTCAATAGAACCATAACCATCTTTATTTAAGTAATAAATTCCAACTATACAAAATATTAAATTCAGTACTAATACTAAATACGTAACTAATTTTCTCATCCTTATTGCTCCTCATTAGATGTTGATAATTTGATCACACTATCTATATCTTCTTGTGAGAAATTTACTTTTTTACCTGTTAATAATGGATATATTATTTTATTTTTATTAACATTATTTTGTTCGTATGAAATATTACATGCAATATTAAAAGAGTTGAATGCATTTTCATTTTTTAATGTTACAGGTAAATAAATAGCATATTCTCCCTTTTCTAAAGAAATTTGATTTATTTTATATGAGCTATTTTCATTAACATTTTTATTATAAATATTATTTATTATTTTATCCAATGTTGCTGTTTTATGAGCTTCAATTATTTTAGTTCTTTCATCACCACTAAAAACTTTAACCCCATCTTTATTAAATCCATAACTATCCATTCCTAGGGTTATTTCATTTATATTTATTTTAGAAGTAACAGATAAATCAATTAACACTCCTGAAAGATATGGTGAACTATTTTCATCAAATCCATAAATACCATTTAATAAAGCATATTCAATATCTGAAGTTTCGTTTTTTTCATTTGAAATATTGAAACTTAAATCTCCTACTAATAAAGATACATCTTCGTTATTACTTATTAATTTTAAGTGTGTATTTAATGATTCACCTTTAAGATTACTAGGTATAGAAAATGTTAGTATTCCACTATATACATTTCCTATATTTTCATATTTTGTTGGCTCCTCTTCAAATTCAATTTTAAGTATATTAGCTGGAACCTCTGTATTATTGAACATCAAGTTTGCCTCTAGTATATTGTCCTTATTTTTAAATACAGAATCTTTATTACTTGTAAAAATTGGGGTTTCAATTTGAACATTACCTCCCTTAGGGTCAGATACAAAAGAATAGTTGCTTGGATAGGATACAAAACAATCTTTGTTTGAATTAGATTTTATTTTTTCGCATCCATTTATAAAACTCATAGCTAATATCAGTATAGTTATATAGATTAATCTTTTAATCATAATATGTCTCCTTAAACATTTTCTAATTTTAAAAATATATGCAGGAACATATATTATATTAAATCATATGTGAACATTATACACTCAGGAGTTGTAACTGTAAAATGTCCTGATTTAGTAGGAATCCATACTGTATATTTTTTAGCATATCCTGTAACTTGTTTAGCAGTTGTATATGTAGATACTATTAACTTCTTTTTGGGAGGTACGGGATTTTTTTTGAAATCTAAGATAACTCTTTCTGCCTCAGTTCGAGCAAAGTTATAATTAGCAGTAGCTTGAACTTTAGCTGCTAATCCACCACTGATTTCACCTGGTCCTTTCGTAGCTTTAAGCTTCATATCAGCAGATATTTCACTTGATAAGCTTCCTCCAGTTGAAGTTTGTGATATAAACTCCTTGTTAAAACCACAGCCATAAAAGGGCTTAGAATGTTTTGAATTATCGAAACCAAATGTCTTTCTTGAATCCATTTTTACATTAGTTGGTTTATTTGATGCAACACTCCATCCGCTCATAACACTTTTTACAGAGTTTGATGTTACAGCTGCATTTGATTGAATAGTCATTGATGTAAATAGTAGGCAACATAACATTGCACATACTATTCTTTTTTTATTTAACATTTTCATGTATTCTCCTTTTTATTTTGTCTTATTTTGTCTTATTTTGTCTTGTTTTGTCCTGCATACATGTAATAGTATATAATTATATACATTTTTTTGCAATATTGGATATTTATATATTATTAAATTACTATTATAATTTTAATTTAATAATTTAAGAGTGAGATTTGTGCTGGTAGTCAAAGTTATGATATTGATAGTCATATTGAGATTTTGAGGGATACTTATAGTAGAAATGTTTTGAAGAAGCTTGTTATAGATTTTTCATATGATTTAAATGATGGTAAGGATATTTCATCAGCTCTTAATATTTTTGAAAATGGTGTTAGTAAACTACTAGAAGAGGATGTTGAGTATGATGATAGTATTTCATATATTGCTCACAAGACTTTGGATTATTTAGAGGATGATAGTGAGCTTGGGTTTAAGTTTGGTATTGCATTATTAGATGATATTA
>NZ_JBXKIW010000006.1:0-3903 GCF_056995035.1 Romboutsia sp.
AGCTTATGAAAGCTTAGTTAATGGGCCAGGTATGAGAAGGGTATTCTTTGCACAAGGTTGTAAACACGATTGTAAAGGGTGCTTTAATAAAGATACTCATAGCTTTTGTGGTGGAGAAGAAAGAAATGTAGATGAATTAATAAAAGATACATTAGATAATCCTATTTTGAGAGGAGTTACATTTAGTGGTGGGGATCCATGGGAGCAAGCTGATAAATTTGCGTATATGGCAAAGGCCTTTAATGAGAAAGAGCTAAGTATTTGGAGTTATACAGGATATACATATGAGTACATCATAGAAAATAAGGATATAAGAGTGGGTTGGTGTGATCTATTAAATAATATAGATGTCCTTGTAGATGGAAGATTCGAAGAAGAAAAGCAACAAGATGGACTTAAATTTAGAGGATCAACAAATCAAAGGATAATAGATGTTAAAGAAAGCTTAAGGCTAAACGAAATTATTACGATAGATGTATAAGTTTATTAGCGTTAATTTTAGAGAGGGAATAGTGAATTATTAGTTTTATATAACAAGTTTACTATAAAAATATTTAATAGTATGGGGAGAAAATATTATGATTTATTCTTTAGAAAATTCAAGTATTAAGATTACAGCAAGTACTCATGGGGGTGAAATACATTCTATAACAAGTAAAATTGATGGAACTGAATATTTATGGGATGGAAATCCTGAGTATTGGAAATATCATGCGCCAATATTATTTCCTATAGTAGGAAAGGTTATGGGTTCAAAGTATAGAGTAAATGGAAAAGTATATGAATTACCACAACACGGGTTAGCTAGAACTTCTGAATTTACATTGATTTCTAAGACAGATAATGAAGTAACGTTTGAATTAAATTTTTCAGAAGAATCATTAAGAGTATATCCATATAAGTTTTCATTGAAATCTACTTATACACTAGAAGATAATACTGTTAAAGTCACATATAGTGTTAAAAATTTAGATGATAAGGAGATATGTTTTTCAATAGGAGCACATCCAGCATTTATGTGTCCTATCAATAAAAATGAAAAATTAGAAGACTGCTATCTTGAGTTTAATGAAAAAGAGATAAGTAAAAAGAAGGTTCTTACTGAGGAAGGATATCTTTCTCATAATGAAAATGAATGTCTAAATTCCATAGATATGCTTATGTTATCAAAGGAATTATTTAAAGATGATGCATTAGTTTTTGATAATTTAAAATCTGATAAAATAGCAATAAAATCAAAGAACAGTAGCAAAGCATTAACTGTAGACTTTAATGGCTTTCCTTATATGGGGATTTGGGCACCAAAAGATGGAGCTCCATTTGTATGTATAGAACCTTGGTTTGGCCATGCAGATTATGAAGACTTTAGTGGTGAGCTCAGCGAAAAGGAAGGTATAATATCATTAGAAGTAGAAAAAGAGTTTAGTTGTACGTATAAAGTCACTGTTATTTAAAAATTGAACTCTGCTTTGAATCGATTTAGCCTTATTAAGATTATAATTTCTATTATATTTAAAATAATAAATTTATGGATTTATCCACAGAATATTAATTAACCTTATATATCTGTGGATTATTTATAATGATCTGTGGATGGAATTAAGGATTTTGGGAAACATATTTTTAAATATAAGTAAGAAGGGAGAATCTAAACATTGATTCTAGAGAAAGAATTTTATAAGCAAGGAGCATTAACTTTAGCAAAAGAACTTTTAGGAAAGACGCTTGTAAGAAACATTGATAATATAACTTTAAGAGGCAAAATTGTTGAAACAGAAGCTTACATAGGTGAAATAGATAAGGCGTCTCATGCCTATAATGGCAGAAGAACTGAAAGAACAGAGCCTTTATTTAGAGAAGGTGGCATTTCATATGTATATTTTATTTATGGAAAATATTATTGTTTTAATGTTATAAGTGGACTTGAAGATAAGGGCGAGGGAGTTTTAATTAGAGCATTAGAGCCATTAAATGAGTTTGATTATCTCGCAGAAAAAAGATTTAATCAAAAATATGAAGAACTATCAGAAGCGAAGAAAAAATCAATTGCAAATGGTCCTTCAAAGTTATGTATGGCATTCACAATAGACAAGTCAGAAAATTATATGAAGCTCTATGAAAAGGGAGATTTTTATATAGAAGATAGCAAAAATGAAAAATTTGATATAGTTGAAACTACAAGAATTGGCATCGATTATGCCGAAGAGGCTATAAACTTTCCTTGGAGATTTTATATAAAAGATAATAAGTATATTTCTAAAAAATAGACGAGATATATCAAATTGTTAGATAGATTATGGTAGATGCTCTAAAAATACAATTATTAACCTACAAATAGAGCACATATTATTAAAAATTATATGCTCTATTTATGCGTTAAGATTAAGTCTGATTTACTTAATTTATAGGAATGAATCTAATAGCTTTTTAAAAACTGAAATTTTCTTTAAAGGCTATAAAGCTATTTAATATGTAAAAGTATACCTAAAATATAGCATTATAAAATACTACATTTGAAAATTTATTTCTATATCAAGGTATCGCGGATATTACCAACCTTAGCTTTTATTAAGAGCTTTTTTTATAGTTCGTATCTTATACCTGTTATTACTATTGAAATTTCATCTATCAAATTAATTTCCTCGTTAATTTTATCGGCGTTAGAGCTTTTAAGAATTTTTACAATAGGCCTTAGAGGAAAATTAGGCAAGGTTTCTTGTATTACAGCTATATCACCATTACTAAGATCAACTAAAGTTCCTTTAGAAAATGGGATTACTATTTTACAAAAGGTATTAACTATATCGTAATCAAACATCTTACCTGCATTAGACATTAAATACTCTAAAACATCACTTGGAAACATTGCTTTTTTATTAGGTCTACCCGTAGATAATTCATCATATGTATTAGCAATACTTACAATTTTACTCAAAGTATTAATTTCATCATTAATTAATCTATTAGGATAGCCTAATCCATCAGGTCGTTCATGATGTTGCAATGCTATTATTTTACTATTAGCACTTAAATTATAAGAGTCTGATAGATATTTGTAACCAAGATTTGAGTGTTGTTGTAACAGTGAAGTTTCCTCTGAGGTTAATTCCTCTTCTTTCATCAGGATTTCCTTGGGAATAAATGATTTTCCAACATCATGGAGCAAAGCTCCAGTACAAAGATATTGCAATTGCCTCTTAGGTAGCTTTAAAGCAATACCAAGAACAAGTGATATTACAGCAACATTTACAGAATGAGAATAAACATAATTATCCATGCTTCTTATATCTACTAATGAAAGTAAAACATTTTTGTTATTTAGTATATTTTCAATTAGATCCTCAGCCATGTTTTCAATGTTATCAAAATAGACAGATTCCTTTTTTGAAAACTTATCAGCAACAGTAAGTCTATTTATATTGGAAAAGGCTTCCTTTATTGTTAAGATTGCTTTTTGTCTTAACTCAGGTTTGACAATATCTTCAATTTCATCAGAACTATATTCATCAATTATATATAACGATAGAATATTTATGTCTTTTATTTTAGATATAATTCCTTCGCTTAGGGTTACACCAGATCTTACTAATATTCTGCCATCAATATCATATAAAGTTTTACCGATAATTGTATTTGGTTTTACACATTCAATTGGAACTAATCTCATAATTATCTTCTCCTCAAGCTTTTGGTTTTAAATAATACAATTTATAACATAATTCGTAGCTAATTTATTAGACATAATAGTAGTATATCAGTAAAATTAATCTATTTGTAGTATTATAGAAAAATATATTGTTGATTATACGATATATTGTAAAATTATGAAGTTAATGTTATGAATTAGACTATTATTAATTTGTGATATAGCTCTGGCATGAGATAAATTTTATTTAAATATAA
>NZ_JBXKIW010000007.1:0-22109 GCF_056995035.1 Romboutsia sp.
TAAACTGTGATGCCAGACTAAAACCTACTGCGCCAGTTAGTATTATTATTTTAGATAAAATCAAAGTAGGTTAGAAAAATACAGTATTTGAGATATTAGGAGTTTTTGATTAGCTTTTAGATTTTCAAATTGAACAATATTATAATACCTTATATTGCTTTTGATATTGGTGAATATGTCTATATTAAATTTGAAATATAGAGTTATTATTATCTTACTTATATTATATGTTGTGTAGTTGCTATACTAGATATTGATACTTATGGAGTTTGGCTGTCGCCATCGGGCTTTACGTTGCAATCCTTTGAGCAAAGAACGCTCAAAAGGATTTCCACTTCAATCCCTAACTCAAAAACATTCTTATATCAATGTTTGTAGATATTTTGTTAAGGTATGATTTCTAGTTGCTTATTAGTTAGTCAAAGAGATTGGCCTTCGGCCCTGCCCCTCTGACTAATCCTAAAAGCACTCACACTACTCACTACTAAAATACTTCGCAAACATCATATTACATATCAAGTCTGCTTCGTATATTATCCACTCGTTCGTGTTCGTAGCTTTTTAGGATTGCCATTCACTGCCCCGTCGCCCAATGCCCTGAGTGTTTAGTTTTTAGATTTCTTACCTTAGTTATTTTATGGAGCCACCACGTTTTTGATAATGTGCTACATTAGTTTTTTTAGTTTATAACTTTGTAGGTACATTATTAGTGTAGTTACCTGGTGGAGGCAAGAAAGGTTATTTTTGGTACTCCGACTGGGATAAGACCATCGCTCCGCTATCCCAGTCTAGGTTTTATTAGCTTTTAAGGATAAAAAAGTATGCCATTTTATCAGTAAAAATACTTATATTTTATAAAATTATTTACCTCCATAACGTGCATATATCAATGATTGCAGGGGAAAATAACGTTAAGTAAATTACATAGGAGGAATCAAGATGATAAAGGCACTTAGCATGGAAAAATATTTTAAAGAAGTTATAAATAATGAGAATAGGTACTTGGATCAGTTTGGTTTTATGCCGCTATATGGTACAGATTATGAGGGATTGAGAGTATTGACATGATAAGTATGAACCTACAGGTGAGGGAGAGAGAGGTTTATTTTTAAAGTATGCTCATGATGTAGTGAATAGTTTGCAAGTGGCATTAGCTAAGTTTGTAAAGGAAAGTGATATTAATTACGTAGAAGATATTTAGCAAAATATTTTATAAGACAAAAATATTTACATTATAATTATTGTATATTATTATATAGTTAACCGTTGGAAGGCGAGGATAATGCCTGAATCCAAATATTCCATTAACGGGAAGAGTAAGAAAAATTTCTTACTCTTTTTTGATAGACTAAGGGATTATAATAGTTAAAAATATGTGAATAACCTTTGGATTAAAGTGATATCAACATATTTCAAAATAGAAACGTGTACAAGAATCAATTAGATTACACTATAATGTATTTAAATAAATCATGAAAAATAGGGGGATATTTTGGATAAAGATAAGAGAGAAAACAAAAAACTATTACAGGGATTTAATAATATAATATTAATTTTAGTTATGACAATAATAATATTTACATTATATATAATCGCTATGAATGAAAGAATTAGTAATTTAGAATTAAAAATATTAAGAATTTCACATGAATTAGATTACACAAAAGGTCTTGTTGAAGACCTAAGTAAATAAATTTAATCACCTAAATATTTATGAACGGTCATTTAATATTTAGGTGATTTTTTGATTTTCAAAAATTCATATTAGATTTTGGTGCAAGCTTAGGTTTTTACATTTATTGAAGTTTTATTAATGTAAAATTTAACTAACATAATGAGTTTATTATATAAATGATATAATGTTGTTAGATAGAGATAAAAGATATTATTTATAAGGAGTAATAAAATGGAACTAACCAAGGGGATATATGAACAAATCATATCAGAAAAAATAAACTCAGATTTAGAATACAATAAAGCTAACATAAATATAGAAACAGAAATAATACAAAAAGAAGAAGCTAAAATAGTTTTAGCAAAATACATAGAAGAAGTGACAAAACAAAGCTTAAATTTAATAAAAAATAAAGACTTAAATGAACAGATAAACATATGTAACAAAATAATAAACTACCTGTCAAAAGAAACAGAAGATGAAGATATAAAAGAAAGTAGTATACATCGAGATGGACAAGTACTATTGTCAGTAGAAAGTAAAAAAGACAATTCTATATTAAATAAAAATAAAATAAGACCTATAACTCCAATATCACAAAGCTTCTTATTTACAAATTCAAATCATGACCCCGACTTAGTAGGTGAATTAAAAAGAGAAATAGCAACAAGTGATAGTATAGATATATTAGTATCATTTATAAAATGGACAGGACTTAGACTTATAAAAGATGAATTGATAGAACATACAAAAACAAAAAAATTAAGGATAATAACAACATCATATATGGGTGCAAGTGATTTTAAAGCAATCAAGTTCCTTTCAGAACTACCAAATACAGAAGTGAAAATATCTTATGACACAGAAAGAACTAGACTTCATGCAAAGAGCTATATGTTTTATAGAAAAACTGGTTTTACAACTGCATATATAGGTTCATCTAATATGTCTCAAGCAGCAATGACAAGTGGATTAGAATGGAATATGAAAGTTAGTGAAAAAGACTCTAAAAATATAGTTGATAAATTTAGGGCAACTTTTGAAAGTTATTTTAATGATGATGAATTTAAGTTATTTACAGAGAATGAAAGTGAAAGATTAAAAACTGAACTTTACAAAGCTAAATATAAACAAGGTATTTCAGATAATGAAGAATTGGTAAACTTTGATATTAGACCATATCATTATCAACAAGAGATATTAGAAAAGTTACAAGTAGAAAGAGAAATCTTAAACCATCATAAAAACTTATTAGTAGCAGCAACTGGTGTTGGTAAAACGGTTATATCAGCTTTTGATTATAAAAATTTCTGTAAAACTAATAAAGGAAAAGTAAATAGATTACTATTTATAGCACATAGAGAAGATATATTAAAGCAAAGTTTAAAGACTTTTAGAAATATATTAAAAGATAGAAACTTTGGTGGATTATATACAGGTAACTACACACCAGACAATATTGGTCATGTATTTATGACTATTCAAACATTTAATTCAAAAAAGTTTGAAGAATCAACAAGTACTGATTTTTATGATTTTATAATAGTTGATGAGTTTCATCATGCTTGTGCTAATACATATCAAAAACTATTAAATCACTATAATCCTAAAATACTTTTAGGACTTACAGCAACACCTGAAAGAATGGATGGAAAAGATGTTTTAGAATATTTTGATGGAAAAATATCAGCAGAAATGAGATTAGGGGAAGCTATAGATAGAAAACTACTATCTCCATTTCAATATTTCTGTGTAAGTGATGAACTAGATTTAAGTAACTTAAGGTGGTCTAGAGGTGGATATGACAAAGAACAAATATCAAATTTAATAACAGATAATAAGCGTAGAGCAGAATTAATAAGAAGAAGTCTATATGATTATATAACAGACTTAGATGAAGTAGTAGGACTAGGATTTTGTGTAAGTATAGAACATGCAGAGTTCATGGCAAATTTCTTTAATAACAATGGGATAAATTCAGTAGCTATAAGTTCTAGATGTAGTGAGGAAGAAAGAGATAAAGCTAAGTTAGGATTAACAAATGGTGAGTATAAATTTATATTTGTAGTAGATTTATATAATGAAGGGATAGATATACCAGAGATAAATACAATACTTTTCTTAAGACCAACTGATAGTATAACGGTATTTTTACAGCAATTAGGAAGAGGTCTTAGACTTAGTGATAACAAAGACTGTTTAACAGTATTAGATTACATTGGACAAGCTCATAAAAATTATAACTTCTATGAAAAATTTGCAGCTATATCAAAGAAAAAAGGGAAATCTCTTAAAGAAGAAATACAAAATGGGTTTATAACACTTCCTAAAGGGTGTCATATTAAAATGGAAAAGCAAGCAAGGGAATACATACTTAGGAATATAAATGCATTTATAAATAATAAAAATACTATTATAAACAAAATTAAAACATTTGAAATTGAAAGTGGTAAAAAATTAAATTTGACTAACTTCTTAAACTTCTATGATGTATCATTAAAAGATATATATAAAACTAAAAATACATTTGAGAGGCTTTGTGTTAATGCAAAGGTAAAAGAAGATTTTGATTGTATAGATGAGAAAGTATTAAGTGGAGGAATGTTAAGACTAATACATGCAGATTCACCAAGAGTATTAAATTTTTGGATTAATACCTTAGAAAATTTTGATATAAATAAAAAGTATGAATTTAATGAAATAGAAGAAAAAATGTTACTAATGCTACATTTTACCCTATACAACAAAGTTCCAATTGATTTAGGACTAAATAATATGAATGATATGTTAGCTAGGTTATATGAAAACAGAGAAATTTATAAAGAGATTATAGAAGTTTTAAAATATAATTTAAGCAATATAAATATGATACCGTTAAAAGATAGCTTAACTTATGATAGTTTATTTGAAGTACATGCTACATATACAAGAGAACAAATTTTATGTGCTTTTGGTAAAAATACTCTAACTAAAAAGTATCCATCTCAAGAAGGAGTTTTATATGTAGAAGATATGAAAACGGATATATTCTTTATAACTTTAAATAAAGTAGATAAACATTTTTCACCGTCTACTATGTATGAGGATTATGCTATAAATGACGAACTTTTTCATTGGCAAAGTCAAAGTAAAACAAGTATAGATTCTAAAACGGGGCAAAGGTATATTAATCATAGGAAAACTAATAATAATATATTATTGTTTGTTAGAGAAAATAATAAGGAAGATAATGTAACTAGTCCATATATTTATTTAGGGGAAGCTAATATTGTAAGTTTTGAAGGAAATAAACCTATAAATATAGTATGGAGTTTGAAAAAAAAATTGCCTGCAAGTGTAGCTATAAAGGCTGAGAAAGCTTTGTAAAATTAAGATTATAGCTATATTGAAGAAAGTTAAATATTTATAGGTATATAAAGGTATATAAAAATAATGCGTCACTATAAAAGGTGATGCATTATTTTTATATAGAAACATTAAATTAATTTATGCTTTAATAATTTATTTTCGACTTTATGATAGCTAGTCACACTCATAATTACACCCTCCTCCCATAAACTATAACCTCTTTCAGAAATACCAAGTAATTTAGAAGCTGATCTTTTAGTTAAATTATTTTCTAACCTCCAATTAAATAGCTTGTACTTAAAAGTAGATGATTTAAGTAAGAATTTTAAATAACCTTCTTTACATAAAATATTAATATCTAATATAGTAGATAGTTTGTTAATGGAATCTAAAGTAGGATAAAATTCATCACGTTCATAAGATCCTATCATACTATGTTGCATACCAACTTTATTGCCAAGTTCATATTGAGATAATCCTTTAGATAACCTAAGCTTCTTTAATCTTTGTCCAAAGGTATCTTCTGGTAAATCACTATAATCATATAACTTATGAATAAACTTTGCATTTAGAAAGGTCTCGCAGAACCCATCCGTATCTAAACACAAACTACTATCCTCAAACTGCGACCCCTCAAGACCATGGTAAAATATTCTAATCTCCCCAAAATCGCCATCCCAAGTAATCCTATCAACAACAGAACTAAGCAACAACTTTCTTTCCTCAATAGAAGCTTCATCAATAAACTTATTAAACTTATTCAAATTCTCAATAATCAAATCAATATTAAGCATCTCAATCTCGATATCATTACTAACATCATTAACAATATCCAACTTCTTCTTCAAACGATTAACCTCTAAACCTAACTTATCAATTTGGGCAATAATATATTTAGAAGCAGGACCAGCACTAACCTCACTAAGTTGCATTACAAGCTGTTCAATAGCCTTCTCTTTATTATCAATTTCAACTTGGATATCTATATTACTTTTAGGTTTAATACTCTTAAAACCACTTTTAAGCTTCTTATATTCACCAATTAAAACTTCTTTATCAGTTACCTTAATCTTATCAAGAACAAAGTTCTCAATTTCCTTACCATTAATATTACAGTTAGTGCAATTATACATAGTGTATTTCTTATTACACTTATAATAATAAGACTTAACTTTATTATCATCCTTACCATAAGAAGAGTAAGTTAAAACCATAGCGCTACCACATTTAGAACACTTTAAAATACCAGATAAGATACCATTTTTACCTGAACCAGTTCTACAACCTTTTTTACTTTGCTTATCAACTACTTTTTGAATATCAAGCCACATGATATCATCTACAAGGCCATCATGTTTTGATACTGCATAGATCCAATTGCTCTTATCAACCTTCTTCCCATTTTTATTCTTACCATAAGTTAAATAACCACATCCATTAAAATCACCAGTTACAAAAATATCATTAAGTTCAAAGTAATCATGAGTAAACTTACTAGACTTAACATAAATAGGGTTAGTTAAAATATCCTTAACCATAGATGGAGTAACAGTACCACCATTTTTACCACAGATACCATTTTTGTATAAATATTCACTAACCTTAGTTAAAGAACGTACTTCTAAAAACTTGTTATATATATCAGTAACAAGTCCTATTTCATCTTCATTAACTTTTAAAATATTGTATCTATGTTCCTTGCCATTAGAGGTATAATGAACAACTTCATTTTCATATCCAAGAGGAAGTTGACCTCCAAGCCATTTACCATCTTTAGCAAGTTCTCTCATGTTATCTCTAACACGTTCAGAAATAGTTTCTCTTTCAAGTTGAGCGAATACACTTGAAATGAACATCATAGCTCTACCCATAGGAGTAGTAGTATCAAATTGTTCTTTGATAGAAATAAAACCAATACCAAGTGAAGATAAATCATCAATTAAAGATGAGAAATCAGCAACGTTACGACTTATACGGTCAAGTCTATAACATATTATAGTATCAAACTTCTTAGCTTTAGCATCTTCAAGCATTTTAGTGAACTCAGGCCTATTAGTATTTTTACCAGAGAATCCTTCATCTTCATAAACTAAAAATTCCTTAACACCAATGTTTTTACCATAGTCCATACATAATTGGATTTGGTTTTCTATAGATTCACCTTTACCGGTAAATTTAGACTTTCTTGAGTAGATTGCTACTTTCATAAATTTCACCTCCTAAAGTTATTATCAATTAGTATATATAAATATATGATGCAAAAACAAAAATAATTATTACCAAATACAGTTTGTTTCTGCAGCATAAAGTTATAAACATACATAGTTTGGGAGAGTGAAATTAGAATGATACATATTGTTGCATTTATGCCTAACTAGTTCAACAGAAACATATTCAGATTGAGCTATTTCATAATCAGAACAACCATCGTAGTTACCAAAAATAGTATCATCTAATAATAATTCCGCAGCAAAAATATTAGCTTCATTTTCATACTTTTGAACAAGAATTTTATCATACTTTTCCAAAGACAATGTATCTATATCAGGATGAAGTATAGCATGACCAAGTTCATGAGCATAAGTAATATTTCTCTGATGCTCATTAAGGTCAGAATCTATAAGTATAAATGCAAGTCCTTCAGATTTAAAATAACACCCATCAGGTAATTCATCAGCAACGCCCTCAGCAAAAAATCCAGTAATTATATTTAATTCTTTTATTATTTCTAGTGAATTACAACCTTCATATTGTTTTTTAATTCTTTTAACTTTCTCTTTTATGTCTTTGTAACACAAACCCATCGCCCCTTTATATAATCTAAGTGCTATACATCTTAATAGCTGTATAGCTATTTCCCCTTTTTATTTTGTTCTTCAAGAGCTAACAGCATCCCCATTTTCATAGCTGTTAACACACTATCAATAGCTTCTTTAGAAGCTGGTTTTCCAGAAAAACTTAATCCTTCTTTTCTTAATTTACTTTCAGCATTTGCCATTATAGTTTCAACAGTTTCTTCAGATTTATCATTTACACTTTCTCTTTTGAAATTTATATCATTAGTAAGACCAAGTAAATAATCAGTAGATACTCCTAGTGCATCTGCTAATACTGCAACAACAGCAGCTTTAGGTTCTCTTATTTCATTTTCATATCTAGAAAGACTAGCTTCAGTTATATTAGCCTTTTTACATAATTCTTTTTGATTAATATTTAAATAACGTCTAGCTCTAGAAATTCTTTTTCCTATACTTTCCAAATTTAACACTCCTTTGGATTTATATTTTATAAACCCTATATTTATTAATTTAATAATAACATGAAATTACCGTAAATGAAATAAAAATGTATAAACGGTAATAAAGTGACAAAAAAAGTGGTAATTTATTTAAAAATTACCGATAAGTAATTGACATATTGTATTAACAGGTTGTATTATTAAATTACCGAAGTGCAAGAAAAATATAAATATAAAAAATAAAATATATATAGGGAGCAAACAAATGGGATTTAAATTACTAAAATCAAAAAGAGCGCTACTTGGATTAACTCAAAATGAGGTAGCTAACATGATGGGGATAAACTGCAAGAGTTACAACTTTAAAGAAAATGGTAGGGTTGGATTTTCACTAGATGAAGTTATCAAAGTCAGTAGTGTTTTAAATCTTAACTTAGAAGAAGTGAATGATATTTTTTTACATATCTAATTACCAAAAGGTAATAAAATATAGGGGGGAGAAAGTGAAATGAACAATTTAAAAGTATTTACAAATGAAGAGTTTGGAGAAATAAATGCAATTTTAGTAAATAACAAAGAATATATTGAAGCTATAACATTAGCAGAAATTCTAGGATATGCAAATCCAAGAGATGCAATAATTAGACACTGTAGAAAAGAGGGGGTAATTTTTTCCGACGTGGGGGTAGTTACAGGCAAGAGAATTGATAATACTGATATAGTTCAACATGTTAGTAAAAAATTTATAGATGAAGGTAATGTATATAGACTTATCATAAGATCAAAATTACCAAGTGCAAGAAGATTTGAAAAGTGGTTGATGGAAGATGTGATACCTTGTATAAGACAAAATGGTGCATATATGAGTGATGAGGTTATTAATAAAACACTACAAGATCCAGATTTTATAATACAAATGGCAACGAAACTTAAAGAAGAAAAAGAACAAAGAATGTTAGCTCAAAGGAAAGCTGAAACTTTAGAAGCTAATATAACTCTAAATGAACCATATACTAATTTTGGAAAAAGTATAGCAGCGTCATCTGATGCAATAACAATAGGTCAATTTGCTAAGCTTCTTAATAACAATAATATAGTCATTGGTAGAAATAGGCTTTTTAAATTTTTTAGAGATCATGGATACCTTATAAAAACTGGTGAAGAAAAGAATATTCCAAAGCAAGTTTATGTTGAACAAGGATTATTTAAAGTATGTGAATGTATAGTAAATACAGCTGAAGGTAAGATACTATCAGCGAAAACACTTATAACTGGAAAAGGACAAATGCGTTTTTTAGAGATACTAGAAGTACTTTTCTAAGCTAAAATTAATGGTTTATGTAACCTAATTTATAAATAGATACTATTTTTAAAAATGAATAGGACAAAACTAATCCCTCATAAGTTTAAGTATGGGAGGGGAAGCTTATGAAAGAAAGAGTCACACTTGTTGATGGGAAGAAAATAAAAAGAATAGTAGAAGTTTTTGAAGATGAAAGGCATGTAGAAGTTTTAAAAAGTAGAGCAACTTTGATAATGCTTAAAAATAGATTAGAAGAAATTATGAGAGACAAAGATACTATATTACAAAAAAATAGTGGTTAAAAATTAACCACTTTAAACATTAGTATAACTAAAATAAAAACAAGAATAGAACCAATGATACCTCTTTTGCCGTATACTTTCCAATCAGATATAGTACCATGTATAAGTTTAATTAATAGAGCTATAAGAAAAATATTAGCAACTAATTTATAAACACTAAAAGTAGTATTAGTTAGAAATAATGAATCAAATCCATGTAACAGAAATATAGATATAAGCATTATTAAAAGTATTTGTTTTTCAGTTAATTTCAAACAATCACCTCACTAAATTTATATAAGTTGATTATATGATATTAACCATTATTTTACAAATTGTAATAAAGGGGGAAACACTAATGAGAAAATACATAGATGCAAATATAGTTTATGAAACTAAAGATATGCCAAAAAAGAAATGGCTACAAGCTAGGAAAGAAGGAATAGGTGGAAGTGATGCTAGTAGTGTAGTGGGACTTAATCCATACAAAAGTGTAGTAAGTATATATATGAGTAAAATTCACTGCAATCATATCACTAACAGCTTGAAAAGAAAGACCATTGCTCAAAGCTGTATTGAAAATCAAATCAATGATAATTCAAATATCTCCCAATATAATAGAATTACTAATGAAGATTCTATTAAAGAAAATTTATACGAAGTTGATAAAGAAGTAAGTTACAAAATGGAATTAGGTAATAAACTAAAAGATTTTGTGGCTCGTGAGTTTAGCTTAAAAACTGGTAAGAAAGTTAGAAATATAAACGGAATACTTAAAAATGATAAGTATCCATTTGCAATAGCTAATATTGATAGATCTGTTGTAGGTGAAAAAGCATTTTTAGAATGTAAGGTTACAAATAGTTTTACAAAGAAAGAATGGATAAAAGAAGTTCCTATACATTATCAAATACAATGCCATCACTATATGGCTGTAAGTGGTGCTACTCATTGTTATGTAGCAGCACTTGTTGGTAATGAGGAACTTATAATACATAGATTAGATAGAGATGAAGAAGTTATAGATTCTATTATGAAACAGGAAGAAGCTTTTTGGAATGAATACATATTAGGTGAAAATATACCACTTCCAGATGGTAGTGATGATTATTCAAAGTTTTTAAGGGATAAGTATAAAGACAGTAAGAATGAGAGCTTGATTTTATTTATAAAAGAGGACAAGCTAAATCGTTATGATGAGGTAAATAGACTTATTAAAGAATTGGATACTGAGAAAAAAACTATAGAGCAATTTATACAAAGTGAAATGAAGGAATATGAAGTAGCTTTTATTGGTGATAGAAAAATTACCTGGAAGAGCCAAAATAGAAGTAGCTTAGATAGTAAAAGATTTAAAAAAGAACATCCAGAGATAGCAGAGCAGTTTATGAAAACTACTACATGTAGAGTATTTAGAATATAGGGGGAATTAAGAAATGGCAGTTTACAGACATATACATATAGATTATTGGCAAGATGGTTTTGTACTTGATTTAACACCTGAGGAGAAGTATTTTTACATATATTTAATGACTAATAGTAAGACAAGTCAATGTGGAATATATGAGCTTCCTAAAAGGATTATGGAAACGGAAACTGGATACAACAGAGAAACTGTAGAAAAGCTACTTAAAAGATTTGAGGATTATAAAAAGATTGTTTACTCTGAGGATAGCAAAGAGATATTTTTAATAAATTGGATTAAGCACAATAAGGTTGTAAGTCCTAAGGTTAAAAAGTGTATAGAAAAAGAACTTTCAAATGTTAAAAGTAAGGAGCTTATAGATTTGTTTTTAAAAGAGTGTGATAGGTATGGATACAGTATAGATACTCATAATGCAAATTGTAGTACCACTATAGATAGGGTATGCATACCCATACCTGAAGTTGATTTCAATTTGAAGGACCACTATGGGGAAAAAGAAAAAGAAAAACAAAAAGAAAAAGAAAAAGAAAAACAAAAAAAAGAACAAAATGGAGTAAATAGTATTCGTAAGTATGCACTTCTTTATGAACAAAATATAGGACTTATAAATGGTATTGTAGGTGAATGGTTATTTGAAATTGCAGAAACGTTAGACTATGATCTATTTAAAAAAGCTATAGAAATTGCTACTGATAGAGGAAAGTGCAACAAAGGTTATATAAATGGGATACTTAAACAATGGGCAGATAATAAGATAAGCAGCATGGATGATTTATTTGCATATGAAGTAAGTATTAAAAATAAAGGGGATAAAGGTGATGGAAAGTATCAATGTGAGCCTACAAAGTCTAAATATGCCAGAGAGCTTGAAGAAGAGGATGAATCAATTTATCAAAAGCCAAGTGAAGAGCAACTTGCCCAAGCAAAAAAGTGGCTACATAGATAATGAGTATAGGTGTGGTAAGTGTAGAGACTTAACGTTTATACTAGAGGATGGAGTTGCTACTGCTTGTGAGTGTAGAGCTTTGAGAGAAGCTGAGGATATTCTTAAAAAGAGTGGGATTAGTTTAGAGTTTAGGAATAAGAGTTTTGATAATTTTAATTATGCTTATGATATTCAGACTATAGATGCTTATAGAAAGGCTAGTAGTTATGTTAAGGAGTTTGGTAGCATAGAGGGTAGTCGTAATAATTCTATAATGTTTATGGGACAGGTTGGGTCAGGCAAGACTCACCTTTCTCTGGCTATTGCTAATGAGTTGATGGATGGTGGAGTTGGTATTGTTTATATGCCTTTTAGAGATGTTATTATTAAGGTTAAGCAAAACATTATGGATGATGTTTATTATCATAGGGTTATGAATAGATATAAGAATGCTAGGGTGCTTTTGATTGATGACTTATTCAAGGGGAGTATTAGTAAAAGTGATATAAATATTATTTTTGAGGTGATTAATCACAGGTATTTTAATAATTTGCCTGTTATTGTTAGTACTGAGAAGAATTTTGATGAGTTGATTGAGATTGATGAAGCAGTGGGTAGTAGGATTATTGAGATGTGTAAGGATTATTTGGTTGTGATGAAGGGTAAGAAATTAAATTATAGGATTTATGGAAATTAAAAAGACAGGCCCCGATGCCTGTCTTTTGAAGAAATTATGAAAAATAAAAAATGCTTTAATGAAGTATATAAATATTCAGTGGATATTTAGATTATATACTAATATTTGGAAATTATACATTTATCTCATACTAATTATATTTTTTGATAATTCATTAATACTATCAGATAAAATCTGAAGTTTTCCTTCTATTCTAACTAGTAAATACATACTAAGAGCAATAGGGAAACCTACAGAAGCTATCAGCGTTTGAATTTCTGAATTCATCGAAAAACACATCCTTTCAATAATATTACAAAATTCGATTTACTCATGTCGCAATAAATATTATTTCGTATACACTCAATAACATTTATAGCTAAAAAAGCTATGCCTAAAGGGGGAGTCCTTAAGCATAGCTTTTAAATTCAATACTATCCTATAACTAAGTCATAAGGAGTAGTATCTGTAACAACAACCTTAGCTTCAACAGCTGCTACTAAATCCATTCCATTTGGAGCGAATATATTTTTAGCAACTATTAAATCCATAACAGCTTTTATTTCAGCTTCTGTTATATCTTCTCTAGGGTCATCTACAGATAAAGATATTTTTTTCTCATCTTCATCTTTAAAAGTCATAAGTAATTTTTTAGTAAGTTCCATATGTAAGTCCTCCTTTCATTAAAATTTAACTTAATAGACTAGGCACCAAGTATTGTATTATCTTGCTTGATTATATCCATTACGGGATATATTTGAAGTCCCATTATAGCGGTACCTACATCAAATGCATCTTGAGCAGAAGCATCGTATTTTAATGAAGAATAAGATTTACTTCTAGTTTTAGTTTTACCATCTACCATGCCTAAATCTAATTTTACTTTTAAGCTTGAGGGGTTCTTTATTTCAATAACAGCCATATAGTTTTACCTCCTTTTTAATTTTTAGAAGTTTATGAACTTCTTGATATAAGTATAGGAAAATAAGATTTTAGGAGATACTAAAGTACTTTAGAAAAAGTTTTTATAGGAAGTTTTTAATGATGTTAAGGAGTTAAAGCTTTAATTTAAAATAATCTCAATATATTGGGTTTGGATGTGATAAATAAATTATATTAGGTGTCATAACTTAACAGTAATGACACTTATACAAATGAATAGTAATTTCTAAATGTATTTTTTAGGAACTCTTCTATATTGGTGGATTTTTAATAGGGATAATTGTAACATATATATTGCTTTTTGTAATATATATGTTACAATTATCCCTATGGAGGGTGATAAAACATTGGATAATAAAGTCAAAATAGCACGTGTTAAAATAGGCTTAACTCAACAACAATTAGCAGATAAAGTAGGTGTTACTAGACAAACAATAAGTTTAATTGAAAAGGGCAAATATAACCCTTCTCTGAATTTATGTCTACAGATTTGTTATGAAGTTGATAGTAAGTTAAATGAGATATTCTGGGTTGATAAGGGGGATTTAAATGAAAATAATTAATGATGAAAGATTAATAATCCAAAACTTGAAAAATATCAGGATTGTGTTTGTTTTACAAACATTAGGTATTATTGGAATTCTATTTTCGAATTTTATTAAGGGTGGAGCTAGAGCTGTTGTTGATAGTCCACTATTTTTTCTACTGATGTTAGTTTCTACAATATTTTCATACATTTCTTTAAATGTATCTGTTGAATATGAAGAAATAAAATCACCTAAAAGAGGTCTTACTATATATATAATAATCTCTTTAATAGTTTCAATAGCAGTTGGTTATTTTTCAATTATATCAGGAGCTATCTTGATAGAAGGAATAATTAGTGGTATTATAGTTTTTATATGTTTTTTAATATCATCAATTTATCTTTATAAATTAAGAACTAAGAAACTAAAAGAATTTGACCATGAAGATTAAAACTTTTCGTATTCTAATTAGTAAAAATACCTGGAAGAACTTCAGGTATTTTTTGTGTTCAATAAAACATATCTTATTGTGAACATATATAACCTTAACTTAAGGTTTCATATTTCAAATTAATATAATAAAAAGTTGTACATGAAAATAAATATATGTTTTCGTGTACAACTTTTCAGGTGTCATAACTTTACAGTATAGGTTTGTTTATTTAGATAAGCTATTTCAATATATTAATTAGTGTCACAACTTATTATCAATATTGCTTTTCCCCAGCATATCTAAAAAACTAAGATTGATTAGGAATTAATAGATTTATATAAAAAGATCCAAGAGTGCAAAGAACGCACACTTGGATTTTTTTAGTTTGTTACGATATATGTATCTTTAAAATCTTTAGATATAGCTTCATTTTTAAGTTTAATAGCATTAGATTTATCTTTAAAAGAGCCTATGCAAACTCTATAAAACACACCATCATCAACTATTGATTTATTTACAAAATACAGTAAAGTTGATGAAATACTATCTGCTATATCTTTTATATATTTACTAGAGCTTAAAGAAGCTTCTACATCACTATGAGATATAAAGTCTATTTCTATTAAAAGAGCAGGCATTTTAGTTTTTCTAAGTACAGAAAAATCTTTACATATTTTAATACCACGATTAGGTGTATTTAAAGATTTTGAAAAATTAGAGCAAATATTTTTAGATAATGTATATAACTTACTTTTTTCATCATATACCCAGACTTCACACCCTTTAGAAGATTTGTTAGTGGATGAATTCATATGTAGGCTTACAAAGTAGTCGCAGTTTTCTTTGTTGGCTTTTGCACTTCTGTAATCTAGTGAATAATATTTATCATCTTCACGAGTTGTTATTACTTTTTCAAAAGCTTCTTCTAAATTCTTTTTAATTAATATTCCTATTTTTAATACTGTATCACTTTCTTTTGTATTGTTAGAGCCTAGCGCTCCAGGATCTTTTTCGCCATGTCCAAAGTCTAAATACCATTTCATATGTGTTACCTCCTTAATATTTATGTGTTAGCTATAAAAATAAAGTATTTTTAAGATGAATAATTTTTATAAATTAATTTTATAATTTTAAAATAAAAGAAATATATTAAAAAACTTAGAAAGTATATTATTAAAATAATATAGGCGACGTATAAAGAACTTGAAATGTGGTATTTAGATCGCAGAGACTCTGATTCTATACTTTGTACAGGTAACTATAAGAGTTAATTTTAAGTTAAAATAGACTCGATATTATAACTAATGCTATAATTAAAATGAAAATAAACTATAATTTAGAACGCAATTATAAAAAAAGAAGGTGTTATATAATAGGTGGTGTAATAATGGACAAAAGAATATCTAAATTAATTTTGAATACATTTGATGGTAGTATGAAAATGACAACAATAAATCCTAAATGTTTAGATACAGAAATTGAATTTAGTATCAAATATTATAATGATAACGATGAGTTGATAAGTGCAATTACTAGATTCGAAGGTGTTGTTTCTATTGATTTTGAAATAAATTATTTTGATAATTACATTGGTTCTGAGTTATGTGGATTATATGAAATATTCGACAGAACCTATAAAATAGATATGATTGAAAAAGTATTTAAAAATCGCTTAAAACATTTCTTGATTGATGGTAATTATAATTACAATGAGAATGATGAATATGATATGTTGAATTATAGAGAAAATTTTTATAAAATAGAAAATAAAATTGATGAATACCATTTATATGAACATCAAACTCTTGGCGGGATTTTCTCCATTCTAGCAAAGGGGTATACATTGATCGAAGAATAAATCTGTAAAATTATAGGCTATTAGAATTATCTTTATATTTTTAACACTATATCAAAATATAAAGATAATTCAATTGATGAAAATAATTTAAATAAATATGAAATTAAAATTATTAATTATATGAAAGAGAATGGATATATTACAAATATATTAAGTAGAGAATGTTTAGGATTTGGAAAAACAAAAACCTATTTAATTTTATGATATAATTAGAGCAAAGCTTTAATTGTAGGATAAAAGTAGCTCATAAATACATATAATGAGGTGATAATATGAAATGGGAAGAAGTAAGAGCGTTGTACCCAGATAAATTTATAAAATTAGAAATTATAGAATCTCATATAGTAGACCAAAAGGAATACGTAGATGAAGTAGCGGTTATAAAAGCTATAAGTGATAGCAAAGAAGCTATGAAAGAGTTTATAAAATGTAAAAATAGACAAGTTATATATAGCACTAAAAATAAAGATTTCGTAATAGATGTTGTAAAGCATATAGGAATAAGAAGAGGTATATAAAATGAAAAAATTAGAGTTTAAGAATGGACTTTTATATACTGATATAGAACTAACTCATGAAGGAAAAAGTATAGTAGTAAATGATGTGATTGTTGATACAGGAGCATCACATACAATAATATTACCAGAATACTTAGAAATGATGGATGTTGGGTTTAGTGAAGATGATACAATTGTAAGAGCATCTGGATACGGAGGAAGTATAGCATATTCAGTAAGAAAATCAATAAATAAAATATCTTGTGGAGATATTACAGTAAACAATATAAGATTAGACTTTGGAGAAATAGATCCACTTGAAAGAGTTAATGGATTACTAGGTTTAGATTTTCTAAAAGCTTCAAATATAATTATTGATTTAGCAGAGGATATATTAATAAAAAAATAAACTTAGAATAATATCCCTCATAAAGGTTGATATAGATGATAGAATATATATAAGTATATTCGTAAAACTATATTGAGTTTATGGGGGTATTTTTAATGTTGGATTATTTAACTAAGGAAGATTTACCAGAATCATTAAGGGATATTGTTGATGTTATAGGGATGGATTCTTTAAAGGAATTAATTAGACTAGCTGGTGGTAGTAGTTTATATATACCTAATGAGAAGAGTGTTACTAAGCCTGTTAGGAATAAGATAATTAAAGAATCTTTTAATGGTAATTATAAGGAGTTATCAAGGAAGTTTGGTATAAGTGAAGTTCAAGTTAGAAATATTGTAAATTTAAGCAGTTAATAAGAAGGGGGAGATATTAATGGCTTTAAATATAAAATTTAAACATATAATGATTTTAATTTGTATGATGATATCATCTATTTGTATTTTTTCTACAAATATAATTGGAACAATACCACTTCCAATTATAGTTCCATTTTTACTTAATTTAAAATATAAAGACAAAAAAAGTATTTTTACTATAGGTACAATTACTGTATTCATCGCATCTTGGGCTATGGAAGAAACGGGTATAGCAATACTTTTGATTCCACTATGTTTAATTGGAATGCTTTTTTCTATGTATGCTAGTGATATAGGAAAAATTACCAAATACTTATTTTTCAAAGAAAATGAAAATACTTATTTGAAGAATGTAGTAAATACTATAATAGTCATAGCACTAGCAATTTTTAGCTTTAATTTTTATAGTGATTTAAAAGGAAATCCAATTACTTATATTAAAGCACAAGAGAAGCTTAATTCTTACATAAATGAAAGTTATAACGATAAATTTATAATAGGTGAATATAGTTATTTTGGGTTAAAAGGTCCGTTTTATAGCGTAAGGATAATAGATAAAAATAATCAAGATAAAGATTTTATAATTAGCTATAATTCTTCTAATAATTATATCGATGACGAGTATTATAATATCAATTATAGTGATATAGCCGACAAAATAAACAATAACGTACAATCTACAATAATTAAAAAATTAAATTTGTATAAGGAAAATATAGAAGTTAATTGTGATATAGGAAAGCTAAAAGTAGACTATGATATATCTAATAAATTTTCTGTTAGAAATCCTATTGATGTTTCTATATATATAATCCCTGAGTATGGTCCAGACTATAATATAGTAGGTCAATTTTATAAAAATAAAGGTGAGTTTGCAGAAGATGTGTATGAAATAATTAAAATATTAAAAAGTACAGAGTATAATTATAAAACTGTAAAATTTGAAGCTTCTCCAATTCATAATAATTTATCTGAAACTTATTATAAGTATAAGACTACAGATATTAATAACGTAAACTCACTAGATGAGGTAGAAAATAACATTGTAATAGCAAGAGAAAAATCTAATAACTAATAATAAATTGAATTTAAAATCAAAATGGGGGATATGGTGAAATACAATAGTTGGAGTAAAAATATTATTAAATTTAAAATAACGCGTCATAATTATTAGGTGACGCGTCATTTTTTAGATATTAAAAAAATAAGTGAAAGAGCATACAGATGTATTTAAAGAAGTTTATAAAAGACTTAATAAACATATAATTAATGGTATAATATTTTTAATGAGATAAGCAGATAAGCATATTAAATATGTATAAATATAAATCATAATACTTTTAGCAAAGGAGATATTTAATTGAAGAGTATAAAGGAAATATTATCTATACTAGAAAAGTTAGAACATGATATAGCGGATGAATTTGAAGATCAGGATTTAGATTTTAAAGAATGGGTTTCTAGGCATGGAGATAAAAGAAAAAATGATAAAGAATCAATTGATATAATAGTTGAAAACTGTGTGGCTATGGCAAATGGCGGTGGAGGAAGTCTTGTTGTTGGTGTTAAGGATAAAGTAAAAGGCAAAGAAAATGCTATACTTGGAATTCCAACAGATGTAGATCAATTTGCAATAATGAAAAAGGTATTTGAAAGAACAGACCCGCATATAACACCACAAGCAGAAATTATAGATGTAGAGTATGGAACAGGAAAAATATTAGTTGTAAATATATATGCAGGAAATCCTCCATATACACAAACAGATGGAGCGGCAAAAATAAGAATAGGTAAATCATCAGAGCCATTAACAGGATCAATAAGAGGTAGTATACTTACTGAAACTGGAGATAGTGATTTTACAGCAGAATTAACTAATGAAAATTATAAAGATATTATTTCTCCTAGCGCAATGGAAAAGGTTAGAGAAATAATGGAAAAAGAAAGAGCAGCAGATGAGTTAAGAGCTATGAGTGATGAAGATTTATTAAACTCTATAGGTGCTTTAAGAGGAAATAAACTTACTAAAGGAGCGCTACTTTTAGTAGGCAAGGAACAGTTTATACAAAAGTATATACCTTATTATAGTTGGGGATATAGAAAAATGTTAAGTGATACAGACTACAGTATAAAGGATGGAGCACATACAGCTATACCTGTTGGATTATATGATATAGAACGATATGTAGATGCTGATAACCCAATAACTACAATTGAGGTAGGATTTGTTCACCCAGAGATATATATGTATCCTAAGATAGCGCTTAGAGAAGGTATATTGAATGCATTTTTACATAGAGATTTTAGAGTATCAGGAGTTACATTAGTAAAGCAATATAAGAATAGAATAGAAGTTACCAATCCAGGAAGCTTTATAGGAGGTATAACACCAGATAATATACTTCATCATCCATCAAAAACAAGAAATCCTCATTTAGCAGATTTAATGGATAAACTTAAATTAGTTAATAGAAGTAATTTAGGTGTTCCTAGAATTTATAAAGCATTGTTAACTGAAGGTAAAGAGCCACCACAATATAGAGAAATAGGGAAGTCTATAGAATTAATTATAAATGCATCGAATATATCTATAGAATTTATAAATCTTCTTAATAAAATTGCTAGAGAAGGACATAGTTTGGATGTAGATCATTTGATTATATTAAATTATTTAATTAAACATAGAGAAATAGATTTAATAGAAGCTAGTAGAATAACTCAAAGGGGTCAAGGTCAGGTTAGAGAAGTTCTTAGTTATATGGAAAATAATCTTAAAATAATAGAGTCTAGTGGCTCAATAAGAAATAAAATATATATGATGTCTTCTAATGCATATGATATTTTAGGTGAAAGTACAGAGTATTATAGAGATAGAAGTTTAGATGATGCTAGCATTAAAGCTACAATACTTTCAACTCTACAAACTAAAGATAAACTTACAAATGCTGAGATAAGACAAATTACATCTCTTGATAGAAAAAAAGTATCAAGGTTGATGAAAAGTTTAGAAGAGCAAGGTGTTAAGAGCAAAGGTGCAGGTAGAGGTTATTATTATTATTTAGAAAAAAAAGATGATAAATAAAAATGAGATATTAATGAGACAAGTAATAAATAAATGAGACATTAATGAGACAAATAATAAATAAATGAACCATTAATGAGACAAATAATAAATAAATGAGCCAATAATATTGAATCACAAATATTAAAGTAGGTTTATTAAAATAGTTAAATTTAATGACATATGTTGAAATAAGTAGAAATAATATCCCTCATAAAGGTTGATATAGGTGGTAGAATATATATAAGTATTCGTTAAAGCTATATTGAGTATATGGGGGTATTTTTAATGTTGGATTATTTAACTAAGGATGATTTACCAGAGTCATTAAAGGATGTTGTTGATGTTATAGGAATGGATTCTGTAAAAGAGTTAATTAGGTTAGCTGGTGGAAGTAGTTTATATATACCTAATGAAAGTAGTGTTACTAAGCCTGTTAGGAATAAGATTATTAAAGAAGCTTTTAATGGTAATTATAAGGAGCTATCAAGGAAGTTTGGTATAAGCGAAGTTCAGGTTAGAAATATTGTGAACTTTAAAAGTTAGTTAAACTATATGATTGATCTTTTGTTTAAAAGAATGATAGATGTAGATAGTTGAATTAGGAGCAAAAACCCACTCCTATATCAACTATCTTTATTTATATGTTGGGGTCAAAAACTTTGAGGTCTATGTGACTTTCACAGATTATAGCAAAAGGCGCCATAAACTATGACGTCGCATTTCGTGACTCCATAGCCTAATAAGAAATAAATAGTATGAATTGGTTTAATGAAGTTTTAAAGAATAGATGTAGATAGTTGAAATATGAGCAAAAACCGCTCATATATCAACTATCTTCATTTATATGTTGGGGTCAAAAACTTTGGGGTCTAGTCTGACCTCACAGATTATAGCTGAGGAGCGCTATAAACTGTGATGCCAGACTAAAACCTACTGCGCTAGTTAGTATTATTATTTTAGATAAAACCAAAGTAGGTTAGAAAAATATAGTATTTTAGATATTGGGAGTTTTTGATTAGCTTTTAGATTTTTAAATTGAACAATATTATAATACCTTATATTGTTTTTGATATTGGTGAATATGTTTATATTAAATTTGAAATAAGATCGGAAGAGCACACGTCTGAACTCCAGTCACCGTGTAGGATCTC